>JALUUP010000363.1 GCA_027021285.1 Bacteroidota bacterium
AACCCACGTTATTATGCCTGGCCTGTTTCCTGGAACCGGATCGAACGCAGCGATGATGTTTTCGAATGGAAGGCACTCGATGCCGTTCTCGATTTTACGTCCAGGCATCGTGGAAAGACCGTCCTCGTATTAAACGCGGTTTCGTCCTGGGCGACAGGAGGGGAGCCTCGCGCTCCCGACGACCTGGCACGGAATATTCCGCTGTCAACGCCGGCGCCGGTTCAGGGTTACTCGCCGTCGCTGTACGATTTCACGTACAAACTCGTCGAGCATATCGCGACCCGGAACCCTGAAGCGCTGGGATTCCTGCGGTTCTTCAACGAACCTTACCTGGAATGGAAAACCACGCGTGAAACGTTGAAGCAGGATGTTGAAGATTACATACGGTGCCTGCGGACAGTGTACATCGCCGCGCACGCAGCCGCGAATGACAACAATACGTCTGTGATGGTATCCCACGGCGGGTTTGCCTACGCGCAGCAACTCCAACGCGAGTGGTTCCTGCATGGCGAACAACATCCAGATGCACGTGATTCACTGCTGGCGTTGTACCGTTCCCGCTACGAGCGCCAGTTCAACCCGGACCGGTTCACGTGGGACGATTTTCGTCAGCGCATGACCGGGAGAGACCGTACGTCCACGCTGTACTGGGCGGACGCCATTGCCGGGCAAACCAACTGGATGGATTGGTTCGACGTCCACTACCATTGGAAGCCGCGTTTCATCTTCCAGGAGTTGAGAGCATTCGAAAGCATTGTCCGGGATTCCGGTGGAGTATTGAAACCGTGGCTGGCCGCGGAGGCTGCGATGAATCTATCACCACAAGGGAAGACCCCGTATGACGAACGCTTCCACGCGGGCGACATGGTGCGAAAGTGGACGCTGGGCATGGCTTTCGGTTTGCTGGGCATCTGCACGCCTGTCGTGGGTTATCCTCCCGACCGTTTCTTCGGGTTGTACTCTCCCCGCGATGGTGAGTACCTTTCCGCGGAAAGTTATCGTTTTCTTCGCTCCCTCATCGAACCCGCGGAACCACCGGAAGATATCTCCACCGGAGATTTTTTCGCGTACAGGTTCAGCGAGAAACGAGGTCCCGTGGACGTGGTCTGGAAGGATGCCCTTTTCGACGACGACACAAGCAGGGCCTCGTGGCTCTTGATTCCGCCCAACCGTTACAATAAGGCGGTGGTTTACGATGTCACCGGAAAACTCATTGCGGAATATACGCCTGCTTTCAATCAACGTATCGAGGCTGGCCAGGAGCCCGTGATCATTGCCTGGAAGGTCTATACCCCGACCGAGATAGACGGACATTCTTCGCGGAATCAGTCCGCACGTCTGCGATTTTCACTGTATCCGAATCCTTCCAGAGAGATTGTCACTATTTCCTACGACCTTCCGGACAGGCGGCGGGTTTCACTTTCCGTTGTCAACGTGTTCGGTTCACGTGTCCTGTTGCCGGTAAAGGGTGAACAGAATGCAGGGAATTATCTTTTCAAGCTCGACACGAGCCGCCTGCCACGCGGCATGTATTTCATCGTACTTCGGGCCGGGGAAGAGACCGTGATCAGGAAGCTGGTGATAGCGCCTTGAGAAGGTGTCATGCTCAAGGATCAAAATTTCTTAAGACCCTTGAAGTCAACAGGGCTTTGTTCACCTTTCTTCGTTTCTGCTACTGCGGCCTTCTTGAATAGGCAAGTAGTTCTTCGCGGGAAAGTTGCTCGGACGGTACAAGCCTGTAATGCTTCTCATTCGTGACCGTAATTCCATCCTTTGAATCTTCAAATTCGAACAACGCAATAAGGTCGTCATGCATGAATTGAGCAGCAATTGGACGGCACACAAGATCAGGATACTTCTCAGCGCAGACTGCAATATCTTGCTCGATCTGCACCACTCCCAACCGATCTTT
>JALUUP010000364.1 GCA_027021285.1 Bacteroidota bacterium
GGTGATGTCAACCGATTGCCCGACGAGGAACTTGTTGGCACCGAAAGCAACGCCGACCCTGCGCGGGATATTGGGACGAACAACGATCTTGGTTCCGGTAGCGGGCGGATTGCCCCCGAACGCGGTACGTGGAGGCTCGACCACGATCCCGCCGCTCAGGCTGGTGCGGGGAAAACCGCCACTGGTATCACCGACAGCCTCCAACGTGCGCGGAATGCCGCCCTGGCCATAATAGGACACGGTGGCCTTGGCCAGGATGCGAACGTGGTCTTCCGGCCTGGTGGTCCCGTTGTCGAAATCGGCATGGGTATAATTCAATCGCCGGTACACGACCTGCCCTACCTGTCGCAGCATGTCCCCGATACCATTGCGGTTCTTCAGGTAAATTGTTCGATCCACGGGCGAAGACCCGAAATCGTCGTAAGCCAGCGCGACCAGGTTCGGTGTGGTGGCTTTATCCCAGGTCCGATTTCCGTATTCATCCAGGAAACGCAGCGTATCGACGGCGCTCGTGACAAACTCCGGATCGCCCGCAAGGTGGGCGAGGTTCGCCACGACGCGATACGGAGGAATCAGGCCGGCCACCGGGTTGTTGTAAAAACCTCCGCCCGTCATGGGCTTCAGCACCTCGTACAGGTCGCCGGTAATCAATCCCCCGTCAACGCGCATGCCCCAGTCCGGGTTCGGTCCACCCGTGACGGGATTGGGATTCGTAGGACGGTAAGCGGAGGCCGTAGGCGCATCCGGCAGGTTGTCGCCGAGGAAATACCGCCCGCGGCTGTAATCGCCGAACGAGCCGATGTATTCGCCTGCATCCACGATCGTCGCGGAATCCTTGACCCACACGAGCATCCTCGTCGTTCCGGGAAGCAACCGGACGATGGCAAGATCGGTAGAGCCGATGACGGTGCCGTTCGAACCCCGCAAGTGGTATGCACGCAACGTATCCTTCGTGGTATCCGGCGGAGCGGCGAGATGCGTGAGATGACCGATATTCGGTTTGAAGAAAATCCGCTTGATGGATACCCGGTCGGATGCCGACGACGGCGTCGTCACCTGGAAACTGAAGACCTGGAGAATGGTGCCGGGTCCGGAATGGAACGGTGACGACGTGGCGATCGCGCCCGCGGGCCGGAAGAACGGCTTCAATCCGAGCACCTTGTTTCCGGCCGGGCCGGCATAGTTGTACGCCTGGCGGCGCAACGACATCGATGTCGGTGAACTGACGGAAACGATGATGGAATCCGAGAACCCGCTGCTGAAGCTGTTCACGATGCGGAACCGGTTCTGAACAAAGGTCACGACCACGGAGTCCTGGTTCATGAAGTCGATTGTGAGACCGGCATTATCTGCCAGTGTCAGCGTATCGGATATAAATTCAACGGAATCCGCCGTCTGTTCAATAGTCCGGGTGATGTTGAAAAAATCACCGATGACTGTTTTTATCTGTGCGTACGACGTACTCGCGACCGCCAGGGCCAGGAACATTGTCCATAATACACTGCGAATTCTCAACATGGATCGCTCCGGTACTCGGTTCATGGGGTTTCTTCGAACGATGTATAATATAGACAGGAACACGGATGGCTGCAAACTCCGGCGAACGCGTCTCCGTCTGCGACTATCCGCAATTGGAAAGAAAGGTAACTACATAGAATCGAGCGCCCGTTCGATTTTCCTTCGATCGTCCTCGGTCAACACTTCGCCGGCCCGGCTGTAAACGCCTTGTTCTTCCTTCACGAAATGTGCGAGAAACTCCGCCTCGACGATCCTGAGCTTCGTGACCACGAGATCCACATGCCCGGATGAGGTATTGCCGCCGGAACCGATTGCATCGCACATGGAGGTCAGCGATGCGAGGGCCTTCTCAAGATGACGGTGCTCGGCTTCCAGGACCTCAAAGATCGTGTTGCCCGTTTCCGCTCCCGCCGAGAGCGGTATCCTCAACACTGGAAAAACGCCTTGCTCTTCCTTTCGCACGTGTTTCTCCACGAGTCGGTTTATCTCGTCGAGACGCTTTTCGAGAGAAACTGCTGCTTGCGCAACAGCTTCGGAGTCTCGTTCTCCGGCGTTCATGCCGGCCGCGACCAGCGCCCTGAAGGCGGCACGAAATTCGTCGTGATCCCGGATCACTCCTTGTAGCACCTGGGGGAATTCACTCATGGTTGTTCGTTCCTAATAGCTTCAGCATGTCCCGTTCAAGTGATTCGTGTGGTGTTTCGACGATGCGTCCGACCTCGGCGCCGTTCCGGAAGAAAATAAACGTCGGCACACGCTCGACTCTGAAGATCATTGAGCTGCCGTCAAGAGAAAACTTCTGCCGGTCCACACCGATCAGCGTAACGACGGAATCCGAAAGTCCCGCTTCTTTCAACACCCTGAAGAACCTCGGGACTTCCCGCTTGCTGTCCGAACACCAGCTACCGAAAAAGCACTTTACCTTCACGCCCGAAAAGACGCCGGAAAGTCGCGAAACCGCTTCCGGATCGGGCTCATACTCGGCGAAGGTACTATCGAACCATCCACCACCGAACTTCCTGAGATCGTCGACGCCGACAACGCCCATCAGGTTCTCGTTGATGACAACCGGGGATTCCTTCGTCGCGACCGAAGCCTCGGAATCCACGGAGGCCGACACGCCGGCAGGCTGGACAACCGCCCCCCGGTTTGTCCCGGCGCCGTCGGTTGCTTCGCGTGATGAAGAGCACCCCGCTGCCAGGACAACAGCGCTCATCAAGAAGCAACATATAAACGCGCGTCTCATTGCGGCGCATCCCGGTTGTCTTTGCCCCACATCAGCTTGGTCCTGAGCGTATCGAAGTAATTGCTTCCCATCAGCTTGATCAATTTTACAGCATGAGAGGCTCTCCGCACCGAGATCTCAATCATCTCGTCCGAACTGTCGCGGATCTGCCCGTCGGCCGTCACGAGCACGTAGCCTTCCGGCGTGGAGGCTTGCACATGAATGGCGGACGAATTTGGCACCACGATGGGCCGGATAGTGAGGGTGTGCGCGCCGATTGGACTGATCGTGATCGCTTCCGTATTTGGAACCACGATCGGTCCGCCCACCGCAAGCGAATACGCCGTGGAACCGGTCGGCGTAGCGATGATGATCCCGTCGGCGTGAAACGAGGCCAGCAAATGGTCATCGAGATTGACGGTAAGCTTGATGACCCGGGCCGTGCCGCTCTTGGCTACGACAACGTCATTCAGCGCGGTGAACGTCTCCCCCCTGGATATGGTCTCGCCTACCAGGACCATCCGCTGTTCCACGGAATAATTGCCGGACCGAATCATCTCCACGCTTTCGATGACATCCTGCGGCGAGACGTCGGCCAGGAATCCGAGCTTTCCGAGATTCACGCCCAAGACCGGAGGGAAATGCGTTTTCAACACGTGTGTCGCCGTCAACAGCGTCCCGTCGCCTCCGAAGGTCACCAACACATCACTGTGTTCCGGCATTGTTTCGCGGGGGATGACGTTTTCCGGTGGGATCTGCTCGCATTCGTCGGCGGGGAGAATGTCGAACAATTCCTTTTCCACCGTGAACGGAATGCTTTTTTCCAGCAAGTAGCGCACGAGAATGCAAACGTTCGGTACGACCTTGGGTTTCATGGGATTTCCGAGAATCCCGAATCGCAACTGTGTCGTGGAAGTCATAATTCTTTTCCCGCTGAATGGCGAAAAACGGCAGGGGCCTGATCAGTCCCTGTGAAATCCATCCCCATATGCGCGTCCTCTGCGCTTCCGGGTCAGGGAACGGCTTCAATACGCCGAATACCCTCGACCTGGCTCAATATCGCTTTTTCCACCCCCGCGCGCAGGGTCATGATGGACAACGAGCAACGCGCGCATTCCCCCAGGAACCGGACATCGGCGATGCCGTCCTCGCCGACCTCGACCAGCTCGATGTCGCCGTTGTCCTTACGGAGATACGGCCGGATGCTCTCCAGGACCCGTTCGATTGCCGCCCGTTGACGTTCAACATCCATGGACAATACCCCGTCTCGTTACAGCGATAGCTTGATTTCGGGACTGGAGCCCTGTGAATGATGCTGAATACTGACCTGCGCCGCCATGTTCCGGGCGATCTGTAAAAAGACCTTCGTGTGCTCGCTCTCCGGTTCCGCGATCACAATAGGCGTTCCAGCGTCGCCTCCCTCTCGTAATTTCGTGTAAAGAGGAATTTCGCCCAGGAAGGCAATCCCATGTTTCTCCGCCGCTTTACGGCCTCCCCCGTGGCTGAAAATTTCGTCCCTGTGCCCGCACTCGCTACAAACGTGATAGCTCATGTTTTCGATGATACCAAGTATGGGCACGTTCACTTTTTCGAACATCCTGATACCCTTCACCGCGTCCGCAAGGCTGATGTCCTGGGGCGTGGTTACGATAACCGCCCCGGTCAGGGGAATGGTCTGCACCAGGGTCAACTGGATATCCCCGGTTCCGGGCGGAAGATCGAACACGAGGTAATCCAGTTCGCCCCACTCGACATCGCTCAGGAACTGCTTGACGGCTCCGCTGGCCATGGGGCCCCGCCAGATCATGGCCTCGTCGGGCGGAACGAGGAAACCTATGGACATGACTTTCACCCCGTGACTCGTAATGGGAACAAGTTTCTTCGTGCCGTTTTCATCGATCACCTGGGGCTGCCCGGTGATTCCCATCATGAGCGGAGCGCTGGGACCGTAGATGTCCGCGTCAAGCAGACCGACTTTCGCGCCGTCAAGGGCCAGGGCCACGGCAAGGTTTACCGCGACCGTGGATTTCCCTACGCCTCCCTTGCCGCTGGCTACCGCTATCGTGTTCTTCACTCCCGGTATGAGCGACTCTTTCACGTCGTTCATGTGAGCTCCCACCCGTGAGCCCATCTGGATATCAATCGAACCGATTTCGGGAATGTCGCGCCGCAGAGCGGTTTCCGCCGCGTTCCGCAGGTGGTCTTTCAGTGGGCAGGCGGGCGTTGTCAACTCGAACCTGAACGCAATGTCATTTCCAGAGATGGAAATGTTTTTGATCATACCCAGCGAAACGACATCTTTATGCAAATCGGGATCGATTACCGTCCGCAGGGCTTGCAGGATTCTTTCTTCTGTTATGTTTTCAGAATTGCTCAATTGGCTGTTCCTTTCAAATAGAAGTCACAGACCATGCCTCGTTTATGCACGGACATGATCAATATTTTAACTTATCAAAGCAGTTGATGAAAATCAATGAAACCGTCGCCTGTAAAACAATCCATGCCCCGGAACAACTCACCCGGAAATCGCATCCCGGCGAACGTCTTTCTTCCGCACAACCTGAAACCACGGGTCCCAACATGACGAAACAGGCAATAAGCACAGCCCTCATCACCGGGGGATCGTCCGGTATCGGGCTCGCCACGGCCCGTCTTCTTTCGCAGGAGGGCGTCCGCGTAGCCCTGCTCGCACGCGACGAGAAAAAACTTCGTGAAGCGGCGGAACTGCTGGACCCCGTCCCGTTGATCTTTCCGGTCGATGTTCAGGATGCCGCTGCCCTAGCCGGAACCATCGCACGCGTGGAAGAATCACTCGGCCACCTCGATATCGCGATCGTCAACGCGGGCATCGGGCTCTACGGTCCCGTGACACAGACCTCCTGGTCCGACATGAAAGAAGTCCTGCGCGTCAACGTCGAAGGAGCGATTTTCACCGCCGGTGCCGTTGCGAAACACATGGTCGCCAGGGGCGAGGGAAGCATCGTGTTCGTTTCATCGATACTTGGAAAACGAGCCATCCCCAACAGCGCGGTCTACTCGGCCAGCAAGTACGCCCTCCAGGGATTCGCCGACGCTTTCCGCCTGGAAATGGAGCCGCACGGGATACACGTGGCCGTCGTGCTTCCTCCCCGCACCGATACTCCATTCCACGAGAGGATGGTGAAATCCGCTCCGATACCGCCTTCGCGGGCCAGTATGCCGTCCGTTCCGGCTGACACCGTCGCCGGAGCTATTTTCCATGCCTTGAAACACCGAAAAAGAGAAGTCGTCGTCTCCCTGCCGGGAAAACTCTTCACGTTTTTTGGATACCATTTCCCGGGCCTCGGCGATCTTCTCCTTCGCCGATACTACGGGGAGAATGATACGGAATGAATGGGTGAACCGGACCACGGACAATTGCGAGGATTTAAAAATTGAAAATTGAGGTTTTTTAAGAATTGGCGAATTGTTTACGGTTTATCAGAAATTGTAGGAGGGGTCTCCCGACCCAGAAGAGACCGCGGACGACAGACCACGGACCACGGACGACGGGCGACATACAACGGGAGAGCAATGCTAAATTCTGAAGAGAAGTTTCGAATTCCCGGATTCCCGCTTTCGCGGGGATGAGATGCAACTGCCTCACAGACCACGCACGAGAAGAACTGTGACTTGTGACGAGAAACAGGCCAAGGAAAACGTTGGAACGTTCTAATGTTCTAACCAAATCTCCGTTCTATGCATCTCCACAATAATCCAAAATCCAAAATCGATAATCCCATTGTCTCAAGCTACCTGTCATCAAGAAGAAACACATTCCAAATCTCAAATTTCAATTATCAAATCCACCGTTCCCTCTTTCCCATATAAGTTCCCGGGCGCTTTCCAGGCTTGATTTACTGACGCTGTCGCCGCTGAACAATTTCGCGACCTCCAGCACCCGCTCCTCGTCTCCCAGCCTCCGCACAACGGTACTGCTCCGCCCTTTTTCGACTTTCTTCTCGACGACGAAATGCCGGTCGGCGAGGCCCGCGATCTGGGGCAGATGGGTGATGGCGATCACCTGGCGGTTGCGGGAGAGGTTTTTCATGGCTTCTCCCACCTTGCGGGCAATGGCTCCGCTCACCCCCACGTCGATTTCATCGAACACCATGACCGGTATGCTGTCGTGCTCGGCGAGAATGGATTTCAGCGCCAGCATGACACGGGAGATTTCACCACCCGAGGCCACGCGGACCAGGGGCATGGGTTCTTCGCCCACGTTGGTGCTGAGGTGGAATTCCACCACGTCCCAGCCGAAGCGGTCGGCGGCGACCCGCGCGCTGTCGCGCTGCAGCCACAGTTCGTCGTTGCCGGACGGACGGGAGTTCACCTCGGCCCGGAACACGGACCGCGCAATGCCCAGGTCTTTCAACTGGCGCGCTACGGCCGCGCCCAATTTTTCCCCTCCCTTTCGCCGCAGGACAGTGAGTCGCTCCGCAAGCTCCGCGCAATCCACACGCAGAACCTCGATTTCCTTTTCCAGCTCCTGGATGTCGGTGTCCAGTGTCTGCATGGAGGCAAGTTCCGCTTCCAGCTCCGTCGCCATCTCAATGATTTCGTCCAGGGGCTTCCCGTGGCGGCGGATGAGTTGCTGCAGCTCGGCATGACGCAGTCGCAGCGACTCCGTGCGTTCAGGATCGAATTCCAGGCTGTCGGCGTAGTCCCGCAGGCTGTGAACGAGCTCCGTGACCACCGCCTCGGCGGTCTGGCATTCTTCCAGCCAGCTCTCGGCCCGGCCGTCAATGCCGGCGACTTCCTCCAGCAACTTCCGCGAGCGCCCGAGCCCGTCGCTGACGGCGCGTTCGCCCTCGTACAAGTACTCCAACGCCTCGCGCACGCTGGTCGCCAGGTGCTCGGCATGCTCGGCGACACGAAGCTCCTTCTCCACGTTTTCCAGCTCTCCCGGGTGGGGGTCAACCTTGTGGATTTCCTTCAGGTGAAACTCCGCCACAGCCCGCCGTTCGTCCGCGGTGCGCTGCCGGCGTTCGAGTTCCTTCAGCCGCGCCACGGCTGCTTTGAGATTCGCGAAAGCCGCCTGGTACTTTTCGAGCGCAGTGCCCAGGCCCGAAAACGCATCCAACATACCGCGGTGGTTCTCGGCATAAAGCAGCGACTGGTGTTCATGCTGTCCGTGCAGGTCCACCAGGAGCCGTCCGAGATCCTTCAGCGCCGACACCGTGACAGGAGTATCGTTGACGAAGCAGCGGCTCTGCCCGCGCGCGGACACTTCCCGGCGAACGATGAGATCGGACCACCACTCGATGTCGAGCTCATCCAGGAACGCGCGGTAGGGGCCGCGGTTCGGGAGGCGGAAACCGGCTTCCACCACGCTCTTGCGAGCGCCCGAGCGCACCATGGTTGTGTCAGCCCGGTCGCCGAGCGCCAGGCCCAGGGCCTCCACGAGAATCGACTTCCCCGCCCCGGTCTCACCGGTAAGAATATTCAGGCCGGGGCCGAACTCGACTTCCAGGGCTTCGATGAGGGCGAACTGCGATATGCTGAGGGTGAAAAGCATGCCATGCTCAATTCAGAAAATGTTGCCTGAAATGTAGAGCATTCACGATTGACATTCAAGGAACGCCAGAGGTCTAAGAAAAATGTACAACGTAAAAAGCGCTCGACGCACGTGCCACGAGCCACGGACGAGCTTTACTTCGTCACAACCATGCGCCTGGTTAACGAGGAATGCGGTGTAGTGAGCCGGTAGAAATAGACGCCGGGCGCCAGGCCGCGCGCGTTGAACAGCGTTTTGTGGACGCCGATCCCAAGGATGCCATCGATCAATGTCGCAACCCGGCGACCGAGAAAATCGAAGACCGAGAGGTTGCAACGTATTCCTTCGGACGTGTGTGTGCCCTCGTTCAACAGCGGAGAAAGAGAAAATTGTATCGTGGTCATTTCACGTGACGCGGAAAAAGGATTCGGCGCGTTTTGCCAAAGAGTGATCAGGGACCGACGGGAAGGATTAAGGTCGCGGACCGACAACGGCTTCCCAAATTCCTCCCCGCATACACGTGCATACATTAGCGTGTCTTTCTTGTAACCGGAATAATAACT
>JALUUP010000365.1 GCA_027021285.1 Bacteroidota bacterium
TCTAACCTTGCTCCGCGGATTAACATCTACTGGTGAATCCTTTTGTTTTATCGTGCAATCATCATGGTGACGATGGGAAAGTCATCGCCGCTTTTTAATAAGGCGCGATACACAAAAAAACGGGGCCCAGGATGCACATGAGCCCCGTACAATGATTTACCTCGTGATTTTACCAGCTTTCCGGGTTTTGCAGATATTCGTGGATCGCTTTTGCGGCGGTTCTTCCCGCTCCCATCGCAAGAATAACCGTCGCGCCTCCCGTAACAATGTCTCCGCCAGCAAAGACACCTTTCTTGTTGGTCTTCATCGTATCGCCATCGACAACGATATTCCCCCACTTGTTCACGGCCAGGTCCGGTGTCGTCCTGTGAATGATCGGGTTCGAGCCGTTGCCGATCGCGACCACGACAACACCAACCGGCAATTCCTCCACCGCGCCTTCGATAGGCACAGGCCGCCTTCGCCCCGAGTCGTCCGGCTCGCCGAGTTCCATTTCCTGTAGTACCATGGACGTCAGCCAACCGTTTTCGTCGCCTTTCAGTTCGATAGGAGAATGAAGCAGCATGAATTCAACTCCCTCCTCCTTCGCGTGATGGATCTCCTCGATACGCGCGGGCATTTCCGCTTCCGAACGACGGTACACGATCATCGCCCGCGAAGCGCCGAGACGGAGCGCGGTCCTCACGGCATCCATGGCCGTGTTTCCCCCACCAATCACCGCCACGTTTTTGCCGTGAACGTCGATCATCGGAGTATCGTAGTTCGGGAAATCATACGCCTTCATCAAGTTGACCCTGGTCAGGAACTCGTTCGCAGAATAAACACCGATCAGATGCTCTCCCGGGATGTTCATGAAGTACGGGAGACCGGCGCCCACACCAAGGAACACCGCGTCGAAATGTTCCAGCATTTCATCAACCGTTTCGGTCATCCCAACCACGTAATTTGTCTGGAACGTTACCCCGAGCTTTTCCAGGCCTTCCACTTCCGCTTTCACGATCGACTTCGGCAGTCGGAACTCGGGAATCCCGTACACGAGCACGCCGCCGATTTCATGGAGAGCCTCGAACACGGTGACATCGTACCCCCACTGGACGAGATCGCCGGCGCAACTCAATCCCGCCGGGCCGCCACCGACAATCGCAACTTTCTTCCCCCGTGGTTCAGCGACTTTCGGAGTCTGGATTCCAAGGTTCACGCGCTCCCAGTCGGCAGCAAACCGCTCCAACCGGCCGATCGCAACCGGTTCGTTCTTCTTTCCGACCACGCACTTGATTTCGCACTGCTCTTCCTGCGGACAGACGCGGCCACAAATCGCCGGGAGCGAGTTGTCTTCCTTGAGTTTGGCCGCCGCGCCGGCAAAGTCTCCGTTCGCGATAAGCTCGATAAATTCCGGGATCTTCACCTCGACCGGACATCCGGCTATGCAAAGCGGCTTCGGGCAACGAATGCAGCGCTCCGCTTCCATCCTCGCCAGCTCTTCGGTCAGGCCAAGGTTGACTTCCTCGAAGTTTCGACTCCGGGCTTGCGCATCCTGCTCAGGCATGGGCTGGCGCGGGATGGCCATGCGCTCCTTGTTCGTCAATTCAGGCATGAGCCACCTCCTCCGCCGATTTCTGCTCGGCCACTGATTCGTCTATCTTCTTTTCCAGTTTGCACTCGTGAAATGTTTCGAGCGCCATTTTCTCCTGGAGCGTGTACGTCCTGTTCCTGCTTGTCAGCACGTCGAAATCCACCTTGTGCGCATCGAACTCGGGGCCGTCAACGCAAACAAATACGGGTTCGCCATCGACAATCGCCCGGCATCCACCACACATTCCCGTTCCATCCACCATGATAGGGTTCAGGCTGACAACCGTTTTGATTCCGTGCGGGCGTGTCACTTCCGCAACGGCTTTCATCATGGGGATT
>JALUUP010000366.1 GCA_027021285.1 Bacteroidota bacterium
TCCGCATCCCGGCGGCATCCCCGATGGACGTGCCGCCGAACTTCATGACAATCATGTCAAACCCATGTAGCTCACTGCAATCATACCAGAGAGTAAACTTAGAAAATTACCGCTCGTGAAAAAACGTCCGGGGAGTGAGAATTTGAAAATTGAGATTTGAAAATTCCTGTGAATTGGCGGGTTAGAGGATCAGACCACGGACCACGGACGACAGACCACGGACCACGGACTACAGACCACGTGGGGTAATACGAAACGATTTGAGAAGTCGGAGATTCAAACGAAGCCGCCCTCAAGAAGCGGAAAATCGAAAATCATTTCTTCCCTCCACGCACATACGCACTTACGCTCATACGCACATACGCTCATACGCACATACGCACTCACGCTTCCTCCGCCTTCAACGGCAAGGTGAAATGAAACGCCGATCCCTCGCCGACGGTGCTTTCGACCCATATTTCCCCGCCGAGAGAATTGATGATCTTCTTCACGATGGCAAGGCCGGCGCCCGTGCTGTCTTCCTCGTCCGCCGTCTGCAAGCGGCGGAACAACAGGAAGATTTCCTTCTGGCTTGCTTCCGGTATGCCAATCCCGTTGTCCCGCACAACGATTTCCACCATGTCGTCGTCCCGCTTTGCGGCGGTGATGACAACCTCGATGTTTTCCTTGTTATTGTACTTGATCGCGTTGGAAATCAGGTTCTGGAATACCTGGCGCATGCGCTGGAGATCGGTCTTGATAACCGGCAGAGGTTCCGGAACGTTGATCGTGACGTGGCGCTCTTCCATCCGTATCTGGAATTCCTGCTTGATGGATTCGATCACCTGGTTGAGATCGACGTCCACTTTCTCGCCCACTACCCGTCCGATGCGGGCCAGCTCCAGGACGTCGGAAATCAGGTGGTTCATGCGCTGAACGGAGTTGACGATGATATTCATCCATTCCGCGCTCTCGTCGGTGAGCGCGTCGGTCAGCTCGTCTTTCAAAAGCTCCGTGAAACCCTCGATGGCAATCAGCGGCGCGCGGAGGTCGTGGGAAATGGTGTAGGCGAACTGTTCCAGCTCCTTGTTCATGGCTTCCAGTTTCGCCGTCCGCTCGGAAACCAGTTGTTCGAGCTTCTCGGAATAGTAGGTCAGTTCCTGCGTGCGTTCCTCCACCAGTTTCTCCAGCTTTTGCGAATACTGCTGGAGTTGGAATTCCAGGGTCCTGCGATCCGTCATGTCCCGCACCACCGCGCAGTAGCGTGGACCGTGTGACGTATGGAAACGCGAACAGCGCACGTTGCAGTACAGGACCTTGCCCAGCTTGGTAAACAGGATGGCGTTGAAATCGATGTTGCCTTCCCTCTCGAGGCGATCCATCCTGCCGTGGACGGCGTTGTCCGGAACCCGCATCAGCTTCTGCCACGGCGAATCCTGCAGCTCGTGCTGTTCGTACCCGAACATCTGGGAGAACTGGTGATTGCACATGAAGCGCGTGATGGGCAGATCGAAGATGGCCAGTCCGTCCGGAGACGATTCGAACATCATGCGGAAGTGCTCCTCGGAATCCCGGAGCTGGAGCTCGACCTTCTTGTACCGGGAGACGTCGCGAATGATGCCGTTCACGTAGCTCACTTCGCCCTCCGAGTCAAACTCGAACGACTTGACGTCGCTGATCCAGATGATCTCGCCGTCTTTCCGACGGAACCGGTACTCGACTTCAAGCGGCCCACAGCCAGGCCCCTTCGCCAGGTGTTGCTGGATGGTGTGCGAGAGAAAACGGAAATCCTCTTCGGGAACCTGGTCTTTCAAAATCGCCGCAGGATCGAGAGAGAATTCTTCCACCGTGAAGCCCGTCTGTTCGAGCACGGACGAGGAAATAAATTCGAAGGCGTTTCGTTTGACATCGAGCCGGTACACCACGTCCGGCACGCTGGAGACAACATGCGACACATCGGCCACGCGATCGACTTTCCCGTCTTTTTCAGGCTCCCGCTCGGACATGGAGAGAACGATACTGCGCTTTCCGCTCTTGTGCAGGATGGGTTGGTAGCGAAGCGCAAGCGACTTCTTACCCTTGAATTTCGCCGGGATGGGAAACTCCTTCGCCTTTCCCTCGAAAACCTTTCTTACGACCGTATCCGCGTCCGCCTTTCTTAGACCGAGAACCTCGGGATCGGATGTCTCGAAAAGCTCGGTGGAGATAACGGTGCGCGCGTCGGAGACGTTCAGCATTTCCAACGCGCGCTTGTTGATGTCGATCAGGCGGCCTTCTTCGTTGAACAGCACCAAACCGTGGGGAGCGCCGCGGAAGATATATTGAAACCTCTCTTCCGAAACCGCGCCGTGTTGGGCCTCTTTTCGCAGCAGTGAAAAGTCATGAAAGACAAACAACAGGTAGTGATTCCCTGTTTCGGTGTGAATACTTTCAATACGAATCTCAAGGAAGATATTTTCCGTCCCGCTTTCCAGGCTGATTTCAACGGGTTGTTCGTTCGGGTCGGAGACGAGACGCTGAAAAGGCTGCTCGATACTTTCGCGCAACGACTCGGGGAAGAGAGAGAAAACCGTTGCACCCAGAACATCGGCCAAAGAGCGATGAACCATGTTGGAAAAAGCGGGGTTGGCGAACACGATGTTCCCGCCGGTATCGGTCAGGCACACGCTGTCCCGGATGTTTTCCAGGATGATGGACATTTCTTCCAACACCGTCTGCAGCCGTCCCTCGGAATATTCTTCGCGCGCCACGGGGTGCAGGCTCATGAAAAACAACCGGTCTTTTTCCAGCTCCATCACCTCGCCCCGCGACCGTGCCGAAACGACAACGCCATCGTCGCGCTTGATGTTGACCATGCCGGTGTACCGCCGTTCCGCCGCTTTTCCCGTGCCGTTGATGACATCCTTCAACCGGAAATCCGCGAACAGATCGTCGTCGGTCCGATCCAGGAGCTGGTCGGAGGAAGCGCCGAACACGTCGCAGGCGGCCTCGTTGCAATGCACCAGCCGGCCCTCCGGAACCTGGAACACGAGGATCGGTTCGCAGGCTACATCGCAAAACCTCCTGTACAGGTTTGTATCAAGTGTAAAGTGCTTCGATTGTTCGGCCTTGCCCATACGCTCTCGAATCATTCATCTCCCCCATGAAATGTTATCATCGCTTTTAAATAAGCGGCTTGTTCTGAATTCAAGTTAGAAATCCCGCCTGTCGGATGCAATGGAATCAATTCCCACGTTTGCATTTATTGCAAAATTATCACATTTATTTTCATTAACATGTTGACAGAGACAAGAAAAGGAGTTGTTTTGACATTTTGCCGTCTTTTTCAATACAAGAAAACGAAAATATCCTACCGCGTTCTCGGAAAAGCGACTGGTGAACCCATCCTGATGCTGCACGGGATGCTGGGAACGTTCGAACGGGAACTGGCCTGCATGGTTCCGTATTTTTCCGACTACCAACTCATATGCCCCGACCTTCCCGCCCACGGCGCGTCGACGGGTGCCGCCATGGATCCTCGCCACACGGCGGAAATGATGACTGCGTTGTGCGCGCATCTCGCTCTGCCACGTGTCCATGTATTCGGGTATTCCTACGGAGGATTCGTCGGGTTGATGATGGCGAAACGTAATCCGGAGGACGTGAGCGCCCTGATGATGCACGCGACACGGTTCTTCTGGACGCAACCGGAAGCGGACGAGTTCGCCGCGAATCTCCGCCCGGTTGTTCTTGCCGAAACCAATCCCCGGTGGGTCGAGGTTCTCCGCGAAGATCACGCACCACAGGGCGCGGACCACTGGAAGAAGCTTTGCCGTATCGCTTCCACGTACGTGGTCACTTTGCCGCATTCCATGAGCACGGTCGATGTTTCCACCATCGCAACCCCCGTCTGTGTTTCGTGCGGCGACCGCGACGCGATGCTCCCCGTGAAAGAAGCAGAGCGACTCGCCGGGATGCTTCCCCGGGGTTCACTGGCCGTCATCCCGGATTCGGCGCATCCCATGCAGGAAACACAAACCGGCGCCCTGGCCGGAATCTCGTTGGAATTCTTCCGCGCACACAGCATATTCTCTTGATATGAAAAACCGATTTACGCGGGCCGAGGGAAAAGAAGTCTTCGAAGGAAACGAGTTGATCGTGAAAGGCGCCCTCGAGGCCGGCGTCTCTCTTTTCACGGGCTATCCCGGTTCGCCTGTGGCGAGTGTGTTTACGGTGCTGGAACAGATCGGCGACCTGCTGAAGGAGTACGGCATCAAGGGCATTATCGCCAACAACGAGAACCAGGCCGCTTCCCTGCTCCACGGCGCCATGTCTGTGCCGGGCGTGCGGGCAATGGCCGTGTTCAAGAGCGTGGGCGCGTACGTGGCCCTCGACGGTATGGCGATCGTCAATTACACCGTCCCGGAAACGGGCAGCGCGGCCCTCTGCGTCGCGGGCGACGACCCGGCTCTCTCCAGCACGCAAGTCGGCGCCGATTCGCGCTACACGTTTTTCTCAGCAAAGATCCCGGTTTTCGAACCGGCCACCAACCAGGAAATCAAGGACTGGATCAAGCTCGCGCTCGATGTCGCGGCGCGCTCCCAGCTCCTGTCAGGAATGATTATCACCACCAACCAGGCGGACGGAGGCGGCACGGTGGTCGTCCAGCCGAACGTGAAGCCTGTCGTCTCGATGCATCACCGGGTGATGGTGGACACAAGCAATATCCGGGTGCGCCAGAGGGTTGCCGTTCCCCCCAACTCCGGCGAGCTCGAGCGCGACATTATCGAGAGGCGCATGCCCCGGTTCCTGGAAATCATCCGCGAATCCGGTTTGAACCGCGTGGAGCCTGGACCGGACCGCCGGATCGGATTCATCACAAGCGGCAATACGTACAACTACCTCCGGCATGCTCTCCACGAGCTTGGCGCTGACTGCGAGTTTCCCGTGCTCAAACTCGGCGTCACCTACCCGGTCGATCCGGAGATCGTGCTGGCGTTCGCCGCGGAGGCGGAAGAGTTGTTCGTGGTCGAAGAGAAACGCGGCTTTATCGAATCGCAGGTCACGGAAATCCTTCGCGACGCCCGACAATCAGGCCGGATGGACTTCAGCAACGTGTGGGGAAAGCGATTTCCGGGCGATCTGCCGGGCATCCCGGAAGCGGGCGGCCTCGATCCCGGCATACTCATCAAGCGCATCGGCAACATGCTGCTCGCGCGATTGGCGTAAAGCATACGGCTTCGCGAAGCGCAACAACATGCAGGAAGGAAGGAACCATGAATCGAATGATTGACGAAAAAATCGCCCAGGCCATTGACATCCTCCGGGAAAAACGCATCGACGCCTGGCTCATCTTCGTGCGGGAAAGCGCAACCATGCCCGACCCCGCCATCGACATGGTGGTGGGCTCGCATTGCACCTGGCAGACGGCATATATCATCACCGCGGGCGGGGACACCATCGCCATCGCGGGCAGTCTCGACACGGCCAACATCGAACAGCACGGCCACTTCCGGTCGGTGCGCTCCTACGTGGAAGGCATCGGACCGGAGCTGCGGAGCGTGTTAAAAGACCTGAAACCGAAAAAGATCGCCGTCAACTATTCCACCAGCTCGCCCATGGCAGACGGGCTGACACACGGCATGTACCTGCAACTGGCGGAATACCTCAAAGACACGCCGTATGCCCGGCGCCTTGTTTCCGCGGAGGACATTTTCGCCGCTCTCCGGGGCCGCAAATCACCGCAGGAAATCCGGCGCATCCGGGCCGCGATCAGGGAGACGCTGGACATCTACGATCTTGTCACCGGCTACTTGCGGCCGGGATTGACCGAGCGCAAGGTGGCGGACTTCATTCTCCGCGAGGTCAGAAGACGAAAGCTCGACCTTGCCTGGGACCCCGACCACTGCCCCGCGGTGTTCACCGGTCCGGACACGCCGGGAGCCCACACGGGACCCACCAATCGCACAATCCGCCCCGGCCACATCCTGAACATCGACTTCGGCGTCAAGGTGGAGGGATATTGCTCCGATCTCCAACGCACCTGGTACATCCGACGAAAAGGCGAGAAGCAGGCGCCACGGGAAGTGCTGCGGGGATTCAACGTCATCCGCGATGCAATCAAAATGGCGGCGGACTACCTCCGGCCCGGCGCGGTATGCTGGAAAGTGGACATGGTGGCCCGCAAGCACATTACCGCCAGCGGTTACGACGAGTATCCCCACGCGCTCGGGCACCAGGTGGGACGCGCGGCCCACGACGGGGGCTCCGTGCTCTGTCCACGCTGGGAGCGATACGGCAGGCTCCCGTACACGAAAGTGGAAGCGCAACAGGTGTACACGCTGGAACCGCGGCTGACCGTCGAAGGATACGGCGTAGCAACCATCGAGGAAATCGTACTCGTCGCACCGGAAAAAACGAGGTTTCTCTCGAAACCCCAGCGGCGGCTGTACGTGGTCTGATTGTAAAATTTTTCTGGTACTTGAAAAACAAGAGAAAATTATCTACATTTAAATCGATAGATGACTCGAATATCTATATTTTCTTTGTACTGACTCACACAGAACAGGAACAACCCCGGAAACCACGCGCATGAGCCAGCACCGGGAACACATCTTCTCTCGATTTTCGATCTCAACATTTCACGATAACGTACCTTGTCATCGCGGTTTTCCGACCTTTTCCCGGTCCGGGGCCGCAGGTTGTGCGCCCGCGACATCGCCGGCGCTTCACCATTCAGTAGTTTTAATCCACAGGAGGATCATATGAAGCATCAACTGAGAGTGTTGATGTACGCGCTTTTCATCAGCCTCGTACCGTACCTGGCGCTGTCGCAAAACTGCGTGACCTGCCACAAGATCAAGACGCCGAACATCGTCACCGACTGGCAGATCAGCAAGCACAGCAAGAACGAAGTGACGTGCGACGTCTGCCACGGCGATGAGCACAACTCTCCCAAGAACATCAGCAAGGCGAAAGTCCCCACGCCTGAAACCTGCGCCCAGTGTCACGAAGACCGGGTCGAGCAGTTCAAGAAAGGGAAGCACGCCTACGCCTGGGCGGCCATGAACGCCATGCCGACCATCCACTGGCAGCCCATGGAACTGATCCAGGGTATGAAAGGCTGCGGCGGATGTCACAAGATCGGCCTGAAGAGCGAAGACGACATCAAGAAGCTGAAGGAAGAGGGGTCGGGATACGGACTGGCTTCGTGCGACGCCTGCCACACCCGCCACACCTTCTCTCGCAAGGAGGCCCAGCAACCCCAGGCTTGCCAGACCTGCCACATGGGCTTCGACCACCCGCAGTGGGAGATGTATTCTTCGTCCAAGCACGGTGTGCGCGCCCTGTTGAAGCAGCAGGGGATCCTGCCCGAGAACAGCGCGGCGCCCACCTGTCAGACCTGTCACATGCAGGATGGAAACCACGAAGTGCGTACGGCGTGGGGATTCCTGGCGGTTCGTTTGCCCCTGCCCGAGGACAAGCAATGGGCGGCCGACCAAGTCACTATCCTCCAGGGACTTGGCGTGCTCGACCCCGATGGAAATCCCACGGCCAGGCTCGACGTAGTGAAAGCCGCCGACGTGGCGCGCCTGACACAGGAGGACTGGCAGCGAGAACGCGACAAGATGATCAAGACGTGCAGCAAATGCCACTCCTCGAAATTCGCCAAGGGCGAGCTCCAGAAAGGCGACGACATGATAAAATCCGTCGATCGCGTCATGGCCGAGGCAATCCGCATCGTGGCCGGGCTCTACAAGGACGGCGTCCTCAAGAAGCCCGACAACTACGCGTATCCGTTCCCGGATTTGCTGACCTTCCACGACGCGCCCACCAAGATCGAGCAGACCCTGTTCGTCATGTATCTCAAGCACCGGATGCGCGCTTTCCAGGGCGCCTTCCACGCCAACCCGGACTACGCGCTGTGGTACGGATGGAGCGAAATGAAGCAGGACCTGGTGGAGATCAAGACCCTGGCCGAAGAGATGAGGGCGAAAGCGCATAAATAGCCCGATGTTGCCATGTTAACTACAATTTGTCATTCCGGACTTGATCCGGAATCCACTGAACAGAATCTGGATTCCCGCTTTCGCGGGAATGACGAAGAAGTGCATGAATGACGGAGAAGCGAGGAAATAAATGAAAAGTCCAGTGTCTCCGGTCAGGTAGAATTGACAAGACACGTCATGACTTCACGAAAAAAGGCGGGCCACGGTGTCCGCCTTTTTTATTTGCAACCTCTCTGGAAACCCGGATGCTGATTCGCCGAACGGTCAGTGAACCATGTTCTTCACCGTGGTTTCTATCTCGAATTCCGGCGGGTCTTCCAGGTGGCGTTTCACTGCGCATTGCTCCGCCGCGCGGACCAGCGCCTGGTAGTATTTCTCGGGGAAATTCGCGGGGACCAGGATGTCGAGGCGGACCTTGCTGACCATGCGACGGGCGGGATCGAATTCCATGCGCTGCACCAGCTCGATGCCCTCGGTAGGGATGCCCCGTTGCTGGCAGAAGCCCAGCACGTAGATGCCCGCGCACGTGCCGATGGAAGCCAGGAACAGCGTGAACGGCTCGGGCGCGCTTCCCTCTCCCCCGGCCACGCGCGACTGGTCGGTCCTGATGGTAAACCCGTTGACGAGGGCGTCCACCTTTTTCGCGCCTGGAAAAACGATTTTCATTTCCATGTAGATTCTCCTTTACGTGGTTTCTTGTTCAATGTCGATTTCATATGGGGACTTCTAAACACCAGTCATTGCGAGGGCGAAGCCCGAAGCAATCTGCGAGTTTGGACGAGATTGCGTTATCCGTCTTCGGCGAATCCATCCGCCGCAGGCGGACTCGCAATGACAATAAAT
>JALUUP010000367.1 GCA_027021285.1 Bacteroidota bacterium
GCGGCGCGGGCGATCGTGTCGTAAAGCTCCATACCTCCGACCACTCGCTGCTGCCCGCCTTGTTCTCCGCTTTCACCCTCCAATAATAGCGGGCGTCGTAGGCGAGCGGACCGAGAATCGTTGAAATCGTCTGTCGCGTCGTGTCGTCGTGTACAACGTCGATGAACGACCCGTCACGGGAAAGTTGGAACCTGTACGTGACGTGATCGCCCGACCGGTTCCACCGAAGACGCACCAACAGGGGACGATTGCGGCTGCCGTTGGTTGGAGACGTCAGACGAGGCACAGTTGGGGGGAGCATAGCCGTTACAAACGACCACGTTGCCGACCACGCCGACACGCCGCCGGCGTTTCCCGCGCGCGCGCGCCAGTAATACCGCGTCTCGGGACGCATGGAAGAAGGCGTCCACGATGTATCGCCTGCGGCACTGTTCGTGTCAACGATAGCTGTAAAGGCCAGATCCAGGGCGACCTGGATGTGGTAGTATTCCGCCCTTGCCGCGCGGCGCCACTCCAGGCTGACGGGGATCGACACTTCCACGTCTCCATCGACGGGACGAATCAGGACAACGAAGGCAGGCGATTGTGGTACGACGGTGAAGCTCCAGGTCTCCGACCAGTCGCTTGCTCCCCCGGCGTTCCCCGCCCGTACCCGCCAGAAATATTTCGCTCCGTTGTCCAGAGAATCCGTGGATATTGCCGTGGCCATAACACCGGGGTATTCCAAGACGTCACGCTGAAAAAGCGAATCCCGCGAAAGCTGGACATCGTAGTACGCTGCGCGCGGAGTGCCATGCCACGCCAACCCGGCGATTCGCGGTTGATGGATAGACATGTTTCCCGGCGCCGAAAGCCGAGGCACGGCCGGTCGTTGCACGACGGTCTTGAACCGCCACGTCGGGGACCACGGCCCTGTGCCTCCGGGATTGAGCGCCTGGACACGCCAGTAATACCAGCGGTCATGCTCGAACACCGGCGGAACGTACATGGAATCAGTGATCGTGGAATCCACGAGGACGAGGTTTCCGAGCGTCGAGTCGCGCGCTACGACGAACCGGTATCGGGCAGCGCGAGGAGCCGGGTGCCATCGAAAGGTAATCGAGGCTTCCAGGTCGGTTTCGCCGTTTACGGGCGCGATCAACGCAAGGGGTCCCGGCGCTTCAACAGCCGTTGTAAACACCCATGTTTCCGACCACGCTCCGAACCCGCCCTTGTTCCTAGCCCGCACCCTCCAGTAAAAAGTCGTTTCATAATCCAGATCCTTCACATCGTACGACGTGGCGCTGAAGTTCGAGACACCGGTAACAAGTTGCTGGAAGCCGGCATCCCGTGCCACCTGGACATGGTACGTTTCCGCCCGCGAGGAAGAATCCCACTGAAGTGTCACCGCGGGCGGCATATGGTGGGAATTGTTGTTCGGCGCGATGAGCAGCGGTGCCTCCGGCACTGCGACGACGGTCGTAAATGACCAGGTCTCCGACCAGTCGCTTGCAGTGGCGCTGTTCACAGCCCGCGCTCTCCAGTAATACGTGTGATCATGCTTAAGGGCCTGGGCTAGGTACTCCGGGGTTTGAAGCAGCGCAGCATCGATGACGGGCGATGCAAAGCCGGCTGATTCCGAAACCTGGATATGATACGACGTCGCCCTTTCCACGGGTTTCCACGTAAAGTGAACATTCACCGCCAGGTCCCGGACGCCGTTAGCAGGCTCCAGGAGCTCCGGCGGCCCGGCAGGCGGCAGCGCAATGGGAAACTCGTAGAAGGACAACGCCCCGATCCCCCGCGGGTTCGTGATCCAGGGCCCTTCATACACGGCGGAGCTGTTGTTGTACGTCCGACCGGGCAGGTAGGTGATCTTGGTTGCCGTGCTGGAACCGGCGAGTTTCAAAATAACCGTGTTTCCTTCCG
>JALUUP010000368.1 GCA_027021285.1 Bacteroidota bacterium
CCGGAGTAATCGGCGCGCCACTCAGAAGTCCCGGCATGGCTATCCGCCCCCTCCCAGCCGTTCGGCAACGTACCGCGCCAGGGTCTCGATGCTGCGGAAGTTGGCGGCGTTGATGTCGGCGCGACGGACTTCGATGCCGAAGGCGGATTCGAGGAACAGAGTGGTGTTCACGATTCCAAGCGAGTCGATGAACCATTCTTCCAGGAGGTTGGTCGAGAGAGTCAGTTCCGCGCCCGGTTGGGGGAATTCCCGCTCGATGAAATCTTTGATGCGCGCCGCGATGTCGGTGATATTGCTCATGAGTGTTCGCTGTCCGTGTATGATCGCAACGCGCCGCGATCGATTTTTCCGTTGGCGGTCAGTGGGAAGCGTTCGAGGTGGATCACTCGACGCGGCATCATGTAGGCTGGCAGGTAGTCCCGCGCTTTACGTCCGGCGTCTTCCTTCGGCTTCCGGTTAAAGGTCGTATAAAAGAGCAGGATTTCCTTCCTGGCATCATCGTACACGGCGCAGCTCTGCGTTATCTCTTCAAGCAGGTTGAACGCCGCCTCGATTTCCCCCAGCTCTATTCTGTACCCCTGGCGCTTGATCTGGTGATCCTTCCGACCGACCATGTATATCAGGTTGTCCTTCCCGGAGATGTAACCGAGGTCGCCGGTTTTGTAAACGATGGACCGGTACGCGCCTTGTGCCGGGCGCTGTATGAACGCCTCCCGGGTGCGCTCGAGATCGTTCCAGTAACCAGGTGAAACGCCGATACCGCCCACGCAAATTTCCGCCACGGTGTCCGGTTCCGTTACGACATCCCCGTTCTCGTCCAAAAGAATGATTTCAGCATTCCGGCATGGAATCCCGAGGGGAACGTTCTCCAGATGCTCGAGTTCTTCCCCGAAAATCCAATAGATACAATCCACGGTAATTTCGGTCGGTCCATACAAGTTGGACAGCAGGGCGCGGGGAAGATGCTTCCTGAGATAGCGCAGCGTGTTGAGCGGCATGGCCTCGCCGGCAAAGAGCACCTTGGCAAGGCAGGAGAGATCGTAGTGGGAGAAAAGGTCCAGGCGGGTCATGCTCACGAGAACGGATGGCACGAAGAAAATGAACGAAACCATGTTTTCCCTGATGTATTCCGCCAGTGTTGGAAGAAAGAGAAAGTGGTCCGTGCGCAGCAGGTGGAGCGTGCAACCCCTAGCCAGCATGAGATAGATATCCAGTACGGAGTTGTCGAAAAAGAACGGCGCCTGGCTGCCGATGATTTCTTCTCCCGTGACATCGTACGTCTCCACGACCCAGTCGATGTAGTTGATCACGCCCGCATTGGTGATCGTCACACCCTTTGGCGTGCCCGTCGTCCCAGAAGTGAAAATGATGTACAACGGATCGAGATTTATCCTTTGTTCAAGGCCGGCTGCGACGACTTCCTCCGCAAGCTCCAGGTCAACCGATGCCGCGAGTTCCTCCATGTTGCATTCACTGCCGGCGCAAGTGAAACCTTCCCCCGATGATTCGAGAACAAGATGTGGGCCGAGTTTATCCAGCATCTTCTTCTTTCTCGCCGGCGGAGAATCCACGTCGATGGGGACATAGATGTTTCCGCTGAGCTGGATGCCGAGGATGGCGACGACGGCGGGAATCGACTTGGGCATTGAAACGACAACCGGCATGTTGGTCGCGTTGAACGAAGTTCGCAGCCAGTACCCCAGGCAGATCGACCGGCGCCAGAGCTCGCCGAACGTGATACTCTCTTTGCCGTCCACGATTGCTGTCTTGTCGGGGAAGCGTTTGCGGGTATTGATGAGGTATTCTATGGCAAGTCGCTGCATGGTCAGGCGGTCGCAGTTCGGGTGCGGGAAAAGAATGCCCGGCTGAATTGAACGATCATTCCTTCCGGGACGAGCGCGGACAACGCTGAAACGACGTCGCACGGCGGTGGTCCGTCATTGCTTCCGGGCGAAGGCTTGAAACGCACCACGGCGCGTTCTGGCAGGCGGGACAATTGATCCCGCACCAGCGCTTTCCATGAGATAATATCCTTGTGAGCAGGAAGAACGATATCGCGCATGGGTCGCGCGGGCAGACTGATGAATCGTTGCGCCAACCTCCACGACACGGTTGACGCGTCAAACGTAAACTCCAGTTCGCAGAAACCCTTCTCTTCATCTCTTTCGGCAAATGAAGTCCGCTCGGTCGAGCCGGGATAAATGACCGGTGTGGCGCCGGTGGCATGGCGTGCCGTCAACGTCTGCCGACGGTGGATGTGTCCCGAAAGCGCCGCGTGAAACTCCGCAGGTATGTCTCTCATCCTGATGACATCCGTTCCGTTTCTGAAGGTGAAATTTCCCGGACCCACCGTGGCGCCCTCGACCGCCTGGTGGAAACACAACAGCCTGAGATCCGCCTCGGCATCCGACCAGCCGGTCTGTCCCAGGATGGCCGGAAACCGCGCGCGAACGTCGTGCCGCTGGAATGGAAAGCCGGAAAAGGAAACGTCGGCGTTGGAGAGAGAAAGCGTTATTGTTTTCGGTTCGTCGAACACGTGGATGTTCGGATGACCCAGGAGCAGCGAAGAAGGGAGGCGACTTCGTTCGTGATTTCCGGGCACGAGGACGAGCGGGATGCCCGTTTCGGCGAATTCCAGGAGAGCGTTATATGTTTTGTCAATGACTGGAGCGGGAACGTTGCTTCTGAAAAAGAGGTCGCCGCCGTGGACGACGACGTCGGGCCTTGAGCGCCGGGCATGGGAAATGATGCGGTGGAAGTTGTCGAAGAAATCCTGGCCCCGTCGCGCTTTCCGTACCCGGGGGCGCACGGGGAAATCAAATCCGAGATGGGTATCGGCGAAAAAGAGGAGCTTGATTCCTTTCACTGTTCAGGCAACACATCCAGGACAAGGCCAAACCCCGACCGGTATTCATTGGAACAACCCGGCGGGTGTCAGTCATCCATGCATATGTTTTCTTTGTTCAGTGTAACGTGGAAATCGGTCAGGCGTATTTTATCCCTGCTGACAAGGAACGTGATAATCTCGTCGATGCTGTATTCTTCCTTCGTGCAATTCGTGAAACGCGCATCGGCGCCGAACTTCTGCACGATCCTTTCCTTGAATGCGGCAAACGTCAGCAGCTCGTCGGACTCCTCGACTAATGAAAAGATTTCGTGAGCATGTATGATTTCCTGCATTTGCTGATTCCTTGTAATAACATTATTAGAACTACTAAAAAAGACATCGAATGAATTTGTCAAATGTAAAGAATTGCGCGTGGTTTTCATAACAATACAAACGGGGAGCAGGGCGTTTGAACGTTGGAACGTTAGAAAGTTAAAACGTTTGCACGTTGGAAGGTATTCCCCACGTATGAATCCGTGAACTCTCTTTGCACAGTAATACGAAACCGTATCCGTCAGTTGGAAAATGCACTTAGCATTACTCTACCGTCGTCCGTCGTCGGACCTGTTAATTCACGCATGTACAGGGTGTTTCCCTTCCCGTATTTGGTCGAGGTAGCGCCCCAGGTTACTGACGCCCTCTATGATGAGGCCGCAATGCTTGCTGAAGAATGATGCTTCTTCCTGTGGTGACGTTGGCGGATCGTCGTGCCATGCATCGAGGACCGCGTCACCGTCGTAATCGACGAAGCTTGCGCGAACAGCGAAGTCGTCGTCCCGCAACAACAGACTATCGCCGGGGAGCATGGCGACGTGTTCCACCTTGATCAAATCCTCGCAGAACTCTGTGCTGGATGCAATACCGGCGTCGGCGAAACCCTCGCGGTAGGAATTGAAATCAACGAACAGGTAAAAGGCTCCTCCCGGCGTGGTGGCATGAACACCTGGCAGGTCGTTGAACAGTGCCGCGGTTTTTCTGCCCACGAATGCGTTGAGGGCCGTGCAATCCCGGATATACGTTTCGACGTCCGCGTCGAGCGAATACGCGGAAAGAGCAGCGTACTGGATGGGCTCGGCCACGCAGGAATAGGTCGAGCCCGCGATCTTCAGGATGTTCCTGACCAGTTCTGTCGGCTCTTGCGGAAAGATCCCCACCCCGAACCGATAACCACCGCTGGAACGATCCTTGGACATCCCGCCCGTAACAATCGTTCCTTCGGGATATACTTGCATGGTGCTGACAAACGCATCTGCGTCGAAGCTTGTGCGTGCGTAGATTTCATCGGAAATCACGACCACCTTGTTCCGGCGGCACACGTCCGCAACGGCCTCCAGCTCTTCCCGCGAATACACGGCGCCTGTCGGATTGTTGGGGTGGTTGAGAATGAGAATGCGTTGCTTCTCCTTCGCCTGCCCGATGCCGCGGAGAAGCGCGTCCGGTGTCAACTTGTATTGATCCTTGGCCTGGAGCCTGAGTGATATCACTTCCTTCTTTAGAATATTTGCCTGTGGAAGGTACGAGACCCAGGAAGGTGTGGGAATAATGAGCGATCCCTGGACAACGGCGAGGATCATGGAAATCATCTCCTTGCTGCCCGGACTGACGACCACCTTCTCCGCACCGCAAGTAATACCGAAGACTTCACGGTAGTAGTGCGCGATGACTTCCCGCAACTCGGGCAACCCCGCCGTGGGGAGGTAATCATGCTTGTCGGCGTTTGCGATGAGCGCTTCCACGACCGGCGGCGGCGGAGAAAACGGCGACTGTCCGAAAGCAAAGTGATGGTAGGGCCGATGACAACCCATTGCTCGGCACCGTTGCCGATACGCCCTGATCTGGTCGTTGATGCGCAGGTTGGCGGGGATCTGGATCGCGTCCAGGTGTCGTTCTAAATACATGCTGCTTGGAGCCTCCTTCTTGATTTGAGATTTATCCGCGGATGTCTTTCCCGTTCACGTTGATGACGATGTTGTCAACGGTGTAACACCGGCGTACCGGATACCGGTGAGGTATGCGATGTCGCGATTCCACGTAGTAAGATCGTCGTCGGTAAACTCCCGGAAGGAGGAATGCCCGCAGGCACGGGCAAGGACTTTCATGAGATGAGTGGTGGCGTCCAGGTAATTGTAGAGTTGCTGAGCGGAAATCTCGATCGACAACCGCGAGCGAAGTTCATCCTTCTGGGTAGCGATACCCACGGGGCAGTTGTTTGTGTGGCAGGCGCGCATGGCAAGGCATCCGATTGCCTGCATCGCGGAGTTGGCGATAGCAACGCCGTCCGCGCCCAGTGCCAGGGCCTTGACGAAATCGGATTCCGTGCGCAAACCGCCGGTAATGATCAGCGTGATACCGTCGGCTCCTCGCGTATCGAGATGTTTTCGTGCCCTGGCCAGCGCTGCCATTGTAGGTACCGAGATATTATTCTTGAAGATGTTCGGAGCGGCCCCGGTTCCGCCTCCGCGCCCGTCGAGAATGATGTAGTCAACGCCGACGGCCAGAGCGAAATCGATGTCTTTCTCGATGTGCTGGGCGGACATCTTGAATCCGACGGGAATTCCGCCGGTGCGCTCCCGCACTTCGTCCGCGATGCGCCGGAAATCGGACACCGATGCCAGGTCGGGAAAGCGGGCCGGACTGACGGCGGGCTCACCGGGTTTCAATCCCCGTACCGCGGCAATTTCCGGACTGACCTTGTCGCCGGGAAGATGGCCGCCGGTGCCGGTCTTGGCGCCCTGTCCTGCCTTGAAGTGAAAAGCCTGGCAGCGCTCCGCCTTGTCCAGGCTCCAGCCGAATTTTCCGGATGCGAGTTCGTAGAAGTACCGGGAGTTTTCCTGCTGTTCCTCCGGCAACATGCCGCCCTCCCCGGAACAGATGCCTGTGCCCGCCATTTCCGCGCCCCGCGCCAGGGCGATCTTCGCCTCTGCGCTCAGGGCGCCAAAGCTCATATCGCTGACGAACAGAGGAATGTCCAGGTGCAACGGCTTGCGGGCGTTCGGACCGATAACAAGGCCCGTGTCCACCTCGGCTTCATCGTCCAGGGGGAGACGGGCCAACTGGGCGGTGACGATCTGGATGTCATCCCATCGCGGGAGCTCGGTCAGGGGTACGCCCATGGCCGAAACCGGTCCGTGATGGCCAATGCCCCGTACACCGCTCCTGGCAAGCTGCCGGATGTAATTGTTCCCGGGTTCTTCCGGCGTGCCGTGGATATCGGCATGCAAACCCTGGTACGCGTCCCGCTTGTACGGTTGTGGATTTTCACGAGCCCAGGTGCCGACTTCTTCTTCATCCACGAACACCGCGTCGGACGCTTCGTCGATCCAGGCGGAAAACATGGGGAGCGCTTCGGCGTTGTTGTACTCGCTCACACCGGAGTCATAACGGTAATCCCAGTAATGAACACCGCAGACCAGGTTGTGACCGTCGATGTATCCGTCGGACAGGAGGGCTCCCCTGTGCAAGCAGCGCCCATAGAGGACGGAAACATCGTTGTCGTAGCGAATCACGACGAGGTCAACATCGGCGACGCACGCGTACGCAGGGGTGCGATCTTTCAGCGTGCTCCAACCGGCGACCTTGGCTCGATTCTCAGGCAGCGCATCTTTTTGTGGCATAAGCATTCTCCCGATCATATGTCGAATCACTGTAATACCTGTAAACGGGCGTATTTGCCGTTACCGGAAGTATGAATGTAGCATAAGGTAATAAAAAATTGTGTCCGGGAACGGACAATAGAGAGAACCGATGTTATCAACCATTTCACTTTTATTCCCCGTCTTTCTTTTCCTGTCGCCTGACGTCACACCGGAAATGCAAAACACAGTATGCGTTCCCCTTTTGATTTTCATCTCGTGATTCTCTACTTTTTCGCACCAGCCGTTGGAGACCTCGTTCTCCATCCAGTCAGTAACAACATTGCAACCACGTTGATTATCCACGTCACCGTCATGTAACCAGGAGCAAGCATGGAACCTTCCCAGCGAAGCCTTCCCAAGAACGCCTACACCCCTCTCGAACAGGGGGAAACGTACGAGCCCGTCGTGCCCAACGACGCTCCCCTGCCGGAAGTCACGCCGTACTCGGTCACCTGGGGCCTGATCTACGCCGTTGTGTTCTCGGCGGCTGCGGCATACCTGGGTCTGAAAATCGGACAGGTCTTTGAGGCGGCAATTCCCATCGCCATCTTGGCCGTGGGGCTGAGCGTCGCCGCCAAGAGGAAGAACGCCCTGTCGGAAAACGTCATTATCCAGTCCATCGGGGCCGCCTCGGGAGTCATCGTTGCAGGAGCAATATTTACGATCCCCGGTCTGTACATCCTCGGTCTTGACGCCGATTTCTACCAGATATTCCTGGCCTCGCTTTTCGGAGGGATCCTGGGCATCTTGTTTCTCATTCCGTTCCGGAGATACTTCGTCAAGGAAATGCACGGGGAGTTCCCGTTCCCCGAAGCCACCGCCACGACCGAGGTCCTGGTAGCAGGCGAAACGGGCGGGAGGCAGGCAAAGATCCTTCTGAGCGCGGCGGCGGTAGGCGGCCTGTACGACTTCTTCGTGTCCGGTTTCGGTCTATGGAAAGAAGTCGTCACAAGCCGCGTGTTCGATTGGGGGCAGGCCCTCGCCGACAAGGTGAAGCTGGAATTCCGCCTCAACATCGGGGCCGCGGTCATGGGATTGGGCTACATCGTGGGATTGAAGTACGCCGCCATCATCGCCGCGGGGTCGTTCCTGGCCTGGTGGGTGCTGATTCCCCTGGTGTACTTCATCGGTCAATACATCCCCGGACCGATCCTCCAGTCCACGCTTCCCATCGCCCAGATGTCGCCGAGCCAGATTTTCAGCGACTACGTACGACACGTGGGTATTGGCGGCATCGCGGCGGCGGGGATTATCGGCATCCTGAAATCGTGGAGAATTATCGCCGGGGCGTTCAAGCTGGCGGCATCGGAAATATTCGGGAAGAGCGACGAAAAGAACGCCCTGCCGGAAAAGGAATCGCGCGTACAGCTCGACATCAAGATGAAATGGGTCATCACGATGCTGGTCAGCGCGTTCCTGGGTATCTTTTTGTTTTTCCTCTTCGGCGTGGTGAACGGCAATGTTTTGTGGGCCGTGGTGGGCCTACTCATCGTGATCATCATCTCGTTCCTGTTCACCACCGTGGCCGCCCGCGCCATCGCCATCGTGGGAACAAACCCCGTGTCGGGCATGACCCTGATGACGTTGATCCTCAGCTCGGTCATCCTCGTCAACGTGGGTCTGAGCGGAAGCAGCGGCATGCTTGCCGCGCTCATCATCGGGGGCGTGGTGTGCACCGCCCTGTCCATGGCCGGCGGATTCATCACCGATCTCAAGATCGGCTACTGGCTGGGAACCACTCCGCGAACGCAGGAGCGATGGAAGTTCCTGGGCACGCTGTTCGCCGCGGCGTCGGTGGGTATCGTCATCCTGGTCTTGCACGAGACCTACGGGTTCGGCCCGGGCGGCCTGGAAGCTCCGCAAGCGTCGGCCATGGCAGCGGTCCTGGAGCCGCTGATGTCCAACCAACCCGCACCCTGGCTCGCGTACATGGCGGGCGTTGTGCTCGCGCTCATCCTCGAAATGATCGGCGTGCCCCCGCTGGCCTTCGCCCTCGGCATGTACCTGCCCCTGCATCTCAACACGCCCATCCTGGCGGGAGGACTCATCGCGCATTTCGTCAGCACCCGCTCGAAGGACAAGGCGCTCAACGACGCCCGCCGCGAACGAGGCACACTCATCGCGTCCGGGTTCATCGCGGGAGGAGCCATCATGGGAGTGCTGTCCGCTTTCATCGTGTTCGGAGGCAAGCAGTTCATCAGTCCGGACTGGACACTCATGCAGGCCATCGGCACAGAACACTGGGTGGAATCCGCCGGTGGAGAGATTCTCGGTTTC
>JALUUP010000369.1 GCA_027021285.1 Bacteroidota bacterium
CGGGCGGCGCAACATACCGGAGTTGAGCCTCCGGGAGAATATTTACGTTCATGCGCCGGAGTATGGCAAGCTGTTGTCCGGGCACACCGGTGTACTCGTCGGGTTCCTTCGCCAGGATGACCGTGACATTCCAGCCCCAGGCGCTAAGTCTTCGCGCGCAGACCATCGCGCCGCCGCCGTTGCCTCCCGTTCCCGCCATGACCAGCACGCTCTTCGAGCCTCGCTTCCGTCCTTCGACTTCGCTCAGGACTTCGCTCAGGACTCCGCTCAGGACTCCGCTCAGGACTCCGCTTTTGGCTTCGCCATGAAACCGATCTACGGCCAGGCGGGCGAGATTCCGTCCCGCGTTCTCCATCATCCGGACCAGCGTGATTCCGTATTCCTCGATCATCAACCGGTCCACCTCCACCATTTGCGCGGTGGTTACCGAGGGTACTGACATCCCAGCACCTTGTGTTCAGGTTCTGTTGTACTTGGTGAATTCATCGAACTGCTTTTATTCCATGTTCAAATGTACCTCTATAAAATAGGCACCTTCTAATCATGGATTCCCTCTTTCGCGGGAATGACTGAGACGTGTGGATATCTTTACGGCATAGGCGCGCCTGAAACCGTCGCCAGGCTTCAACATCATGACCGTGAATTCGGCGGCGTTCGCGTCCAACGTGCAGCGAAGGTAATGAAACATCCTTCGCTCAGGTCCGGGAAAACGATCCGGCCACCGTCGCTCGCTACCCATCAGGAGAGGATGCAGCAGGCCCCCCCCGCCGCCGATGACCAGGAAATCCTTTCCATCAACCCGGAAATGTTCGAAGGCGTGCGCGTGACCGCTGAGAAAGAGCCTTGCTTTCCTCGAGGCGAGAAAAGCGGGAACGAACCGATCCTGCACCTCCCGCGAAGGATCGACGATCGTGCTGTTCGTATAGGGAGAGTGGTGACACCCCACGACGATGAGCGCCACCGACGGATCCCGGTCAAGCGAGGCCAGCGTTCGAACGAGCCAGCGATCCTGCTCGCGCGCTTCGCGTTCGTCCATGCGGTTGAAATTGGAATTCAACAGCACCACGGCCAGGGAATCGAACCGGACGGTGTACCATTTCATTTCAGGAACGGAAAACCGGGAGCGAAAAGAACGCCGGGCGGATTTCTCGTTGAAGTAATAATCGTGGTTGCCCGGAATGGGGAAGAACGCCGTTCCCGCGCGGCGCAAGGGCGCGCTCAGGACATCGAACGCCTGCCATTCCGCCTCGCAGCCTCCCCGGGACGTGATATCTCCCAGGTGAACCACGGCGGAGCACGCGGAATCGCGGGCCACTTCCAGCATCAGCTTCCTGGTCGCTTTTTCGTTCTCATCGGTGCGCAGCAGCAGCGTTTCCAGCCACATCGGGCTTTGCGTATCGGACATGAACACGATGCAGCCTTCTCCAGTCCTCTCCGCCGGTGAGGACAGGTACCGCGGCGCGGGATTACCGGAGGCCGCAACGGGACAGAAGAGCATCCCGCTGGAAACAACGGCGACACCCGCTACGACTGCGACCAGGCCCACCAGGACAGCAGCGAATATCAGGTAGTTCTTACTCCTGGCAATCACGGCAACTCACTGCGATACAACATGTTACCCATGCCCACCTCATGTATGGAATATTGGCTTGATATGTTCTTCCCGGCCGGATTCAACATCAAAACGCGATGACGATGCCCGCGCCTGGGGCTCCGGATCTCGTCACGGGATAAATGAACACACGCGAAAAAGCGGAATCTTCCTCCCTGTCCCTGTTGATGGCGACGACCACCCTTCCCATCGTGAACCCGATGGCAGCTCCCAGAAACGTATCGGATAACCAGTGCCGGTCGTTGTGCATGCGTTGCCAGGCGGTGAGTCCCGCCATGCCGTACAGGA
>JALUUP010000370.1 GCA_027021285.1 Bacteroidota bacterium
CTGCCGACCTTGGCTGGCGAACGGAAGACGAGTGGCATGAAGGCATCCTGCGACACGCTTCCGATGCTTTTCAACAGAAGTACGGGCTTCGTCTCGACCGCTGGAACGACTTCCGTACCAACGTGAGCGTCACCGTCCGGGACAAGAAGTACACCGAGGAATTCCGGCGGCTGGGGCGCGGCGATTACCAGACTATCCTCGGCAGATGGCAATCGAATTACCAGCCGCTCAAGCGCGGAATCGATCTCGATTTCTATTACCAGGTGGCGACCGAACGCACCGCCCGCAAGGAGGTAGTGTTCCTCCGGGTGGAAAAAGGCACCGGAACGTACAAGTTCCTCGGCGACCTCAACAACAACGGCATTTCCGAGGAGAACGAGTTCGAGCGCACCCTGTACGACGGCGACTTCATTCGTTACGTGGTTCCCACCGAACAGCTTTTCCCCACCATCGATCTGAAAACAAACACCAGGGCGCGCATCAAGCCGCGGCTGTTCATGACCGGGCGCGATTTCTGGTCCCGCTTCTTGTCCAGCCTCGCGCTCGAGACCCAGGCCCGGCTGGAAGAGAAGAGCACCGACGAAACATCGAGCAACGTGTATCTGATGCGTTTCGGCACATTCCTCAACGACTCCACCACCCTGTTCGGTTACCAGTCATTCCGCAACGATCTGTACCTGTTCGAAACGACGAACGGCGTATCGGTGCGCCTGCGCTACAGCCAGTCGCGCGGCCTGAACCAGTACGCGTTGTCGCGGGAGCGTTCGTTTCGCAACGAAAAAGCGCTGCGCGTGCGTTTGCAGCTCGTGCGCGAAATCACCAACCAAACCGACGTCTCCCGTTACCAGGACAACGTCTCCACCACGCAGGCGAGCAACAGGGCCCGGCAGATTGCCGGAACCGATGTGAAGACGGAGTTTTCCTACCGGCCGCAACCGGAAATCGAGGTGGGGCTCTCCCTGCGCTTCAAAACGGCCATCGACAACTTCCCGCAGGTGCCGGTGGAAGCGGACATCAACGAGCAGAGCTTCCGCTTTACGTACGCCTTTTTCGGATCGGGACGACTGCGCCTGGAAATCGTCCGCGCCGATATTACGCTTGCCAACGCCACGCAGACCATTCCCTTCGAATTGACGGACGGGAAATTCGCCGGCAAAAACTGGTCGTGGAGGCTTTCAGGAGACTACCGCATCACGCGGTTCTTGCAGGCGACGTTGAATTACTTCGGGAGGAGCGAACCCGGCAACCAGGTTATCCACACCGCGCGGGCGGAAGTGCGGGCATTTTTCTGAGCCGGTGAAACACCGAAGAACCGCGGCGACCTACATGCGGCAATGAAAAAACTGTCGCCTATGCGACGAAAACCGGCAACCGCGTTCCACATATTTCACAAACAAGATTTTGTATATTTCAGGCAACCGGAATTATTCATCAACGAAACAACATCATCAGGTAACAGCGCTATGCCGTACTACGAACCCAAAGACCTTCCTCGTTTTTCCGACATGGGAAAATTCAATCCCGAACTCTGGAAGAAATTCCTGGACTGGTACACGGCGGCCACGTCCGAGGAAGGAGCGCTGACAAAGCGCGAAAAATCCCTCATCGGGCTGGCCGTTGCTCACACCGTGCAGTGCCCGTACTGCATCGACGCCTTTACCCAGGCATGCCTGGAATCCGGTTCGAACATGGAACAAATGACGGAGGCGGTGCATCTCGCCAGCGCGGTGCGCGGCGGCGCCTCCCTCGTGCACGGCGTCCAGATGCACAACGTTGCGGAAAAGCTGATGATGTAACCGGTATCCGCCGTTATACAGCCGGTTATGAGGTTGCCGTCAACGGAACGACGACACGTTACTACCAATAGATTCAACAGATCCGCGTGAAAGGAACCATGCA
>JALUUP010000371.1 GCA_027021285.1 Bacteroidota bacterium
ATCTTTTTCGATTTCGACAAGTACGAACTGCGACCGGAATCGTACCCGGAACTGGACCGCCTCGTGGATTTTATCAAGAACAACCAATCTTTTTTCACGGAAAATCCTGACGTGAGAATCGAAATCGGCGCCCATACGGACGATAAAGGTACGGAAGAATACAACCTCCGCCTCTCACAAAACCGCGCTCGCTCCGTGGTGGATTATCTCACGCGGAACGGAATACCCGGCGATCTGATTATCACGAAGGGTTACGGCGAATCGAAGCCCCAGGTGCCGAACGACTCGGAAGAGCACCGCGCCCTGAACCGGCGGGTGGAGTTCAAGCTGGTGAAGAGTTCCTGACAACAAACTTTTCTTCTCCTTGCCTTCTACACCGTCCGCGGATATATTGCACATCCTGATGACGAGCCTTCATCTTCGCAAAAAGCAACGGGACGTTTGCGTACGCGCACGCGGCATCCGGTGGTACGGCCGCGAACGTGGTCGAGCCGCGGCATGTACCTCCGCACATGTATGGAGTATTCTGATACTCTTCCTGTTTGTCCAAGCCGGATGCGGGCCGACCGTGTATTTCGTCAAGCCTCCCGACTGGCAAAGCATCCGTGCGCGCGACTCCACCATCGCTCACTTTCGCCCCGTTCTCCAGGGGAAAAACTTTTGTCTCGACCCGGGACACGGTCCTGGCGTGGAAGATCGACGCGGACCGGCGGGAGACGTGTACGAACCCGATGTCAATTTCAGGGTCGCTTTGATGTTGAAACGCTATCTCGAAAGAGCGGGAGCCAACGTGGTCCTGACTCGCACGGCCACGACAAACCCAACCCTCCAGGAACGCAAGGAGATTGCGCAGCAAGCACAAGCGGATTTTTTCATTTCCATTCATCACAATGCCGCAAACAATCGCTTCACGAACTACACTTCTACCTGGTACCACGGGCGGCCGGGAGCACGCGGCTATCACCCGGCCAACCACGATCTTGCCAGGTACATCCAGCGGGACCTTTCCTACGTCATGGGAAATCCAGGCGGTCTCGCCACTTTCGACGGTACCATGTCGGATTTTCTCCTCTACCCGGAAAAAGGATTCGCGGTACTGCGTGACATGCCGATTCCATCGGTCCTGGTCGAGTGCGCGTTTTTCACCAGCGCTTACGAGGAAAAACGGTTAAGCCTGGAAGATTTCAACGCCATCGAAGCGTGGGGGATCTTCCGGGGAATCGCCCGGTACCTGACCGACGGCACGCCGGTCATTATCCCTGCGTCCGCGCTGGATTTCGCAACCACCCTTCCTTCCGTGGAACTGGTCGTCTCCGATCCCCGCGGCATCGAGGAAGAATCGGTGCGTGTGCTCGTGGACGGGCGTGAGCGGAGTATCGCATACAGCTCGCGCTCCGGTCGCATCATCGTTTCGCCGGGCGAGGAATGGAAACCGGGTATCCACAGACTGGAGGTCATGGCGCGAAACACGGTTGGAAATTACGCGCTTCCCTTTTCCCGCTTCGTTCGAATCGGCCGCCTGCCCCGGAGCCTTGATGTTACCGCACTGCCCCACCTCATCCCGACGGATCGACGGGCTTACGCAATCGTCACCGTCGCATCGGCGGACAGCATCCCCCTGCCCGACGGAGCGGTTCTTAACGTGACCGTAAACGGAAGAGACACGACCGTTACATGCGAAAACGGCAAATCGTTATTCCCTTTGCCGTCCCGTCTCTCGGGAACGGCGCGCGCAACTGTTCATTTCGGTGAACGCACCTACTCCGTTACAGTTTCATGCGCAGCCACAGACCGGTATGTTGCCGGAACGTTGGCGGCATCGGGCAACGCGCAGTTGCGGGACGCCGCAGTCATCGCGGGAAAACAGCAATACCCCGTCCTTCCCGACGGCCGCTTTGCCGTCGATGAGCCGGGGAGCGCGTCACTGCCGCTGATTTTTTCTTCTCCGGGATTTTTCAGCGCTCGCCAGACGGGACTCGTCCCGGGGAGATTCGGCGATACGATTTCCCTCGAGCCGGTGGCCAGAGGTATCCTCCGCGGAAAGATATTCCTTATCGTGAAATCCGGCGAATCTTCACCAGCCAGCGAATTGCTCGCGCAGGAACTCCTGTTTCTCTTGCAGGCGTCAGGCGCACGGCTCATCGTCGTCGATAACACCAACGAGATCGACGAAAAACGCGTCGGTCTGCCTCTTGATTCCGACCAGGGCATTATCATTTCGTTGCAACCGGAAACTCGTTCCCGCGATGCCAGGGTACGATGCGTCGCAGGCCCTGGTTCGCGCAAGTTACAGAACCACGTCGTGTCTGCGGCGATTGAAGGTATTCCTTTTCACGTCAGAAAATCGGGCACCTACTTGAAGCGGCTGAAGTACCGGAAGTTTCCGCGTATCGCGGTTTCCATCCCATCACCCGGTAATCGGACGTATGGCGAAGATGCCATGGAATTCGCGGCAAACAGGTTGGCATGGACTGTCTATCGTGGGATACTGGCTTTCAACGGATACCGAACTCGCGGCAGCAAAAACATCGTTGCAATTATCGTAGAAAAAATATCGCGTCATCCTGCCCCGTACGCGCGCGTCCGGTTAAACGGCGTGCTTCCCGGCGTAACCGATCGCGAGGGCAGGGTGTTCTTCCCCGCGATTCCCGTCTCTGAAGACTGGATCGCTCTCGATCATCCCGAATCTTTCGAGGTTGCCACGGTACAAACCGAGCTGCTTCGCTGAGCGTTCTTTCCTATGCTGAATTACGTCTGGCTGGGTCTTGTAGTTATCGGTATTCTCACTGCTGCGGGGAGAGACCTCTACGACTCCATCGAAAACGTTTACGGTAACGAGCGTTCCTTTCCCGTTCACATCGAGGAGCAGACCGGACCGGGCGAATGGAACGCCTGGTGCACAGCGAATGAATTGCAACGAAAATTCTCGGGGATCGAAAACACTGAGGACACGACCCGGTTCGTTCTGTCTTTTGCGCGCCAATCCTCGACCGCCGGCGTGCTTCGTCCGGAAAGCGGCGCGCCCGCCATTCTTCTCACCGTACAGGAATCGTTCGGAGACAACGGGTCCATCCCCTGCCGCATTACGTCCGATTCGAGCCGGACCGGCCTGGTGTACGTCTCGTTTTCACCGATCCGGTTCGTGTACCTGAAACGCGTAACCAACGCCGCGCTTGATGCAGCGGCCCTGGCGGTGAAAATCGCCCTGGGGCTGATCGGCATCATGGCTCTCTGGCTCGGGGTGATGAAAGTGGCCGAAGAGGCCGGCATCATCGCCATTATCGCGCGGGCGGTGCGTCCCATCACCACGCGGTTGTTTTCGGACATACCGGAGGATCACCCCGCTATCGGCGCCATGATCATGAACATTTCGGCGAACATGCTCGGGCTGGGGAACGCCGCGACTCCGTTCGGATTGAAAGCCATGGAAGAGTTGGACAAACTCAACAAGCACGCGGGTACCGCCACCAATGCCATGGTTACGTTCCTGGCCCTCAATACGTCGTGTGTTACCCTCGTTCCCGCTACGGCCATCGCAGTTCGCGCCGCAACCGGGAGCTCGGATCCCGCAATCATCATCGGCACAACGTTTTTGACCTCGCTTGTCGCTACCGTGTTCGCGGTGGTCTTCGCCAAGGTCTTCCAGCGCCTGTCCGTTTTTCGCGTACGAGAGAAGGAGGCGTCATGAGCATCCTGCGGGAAATCGTCACCATCATCTCCGTGCTGGCCATTCCCGGGCTGATCCTGTTCTTTCTCGTGTACGGTCAATTCAAACGCGTACGGGTTTATGAAGCGGTAGTGGAGGGCGGAAAAGAAGGATTTACGATTGCCGTGAAAATTATTCCCTACCTGGTGGCCATGCTGGTGGGCATCGCGATCTTCCGTGCCAGCGGGGCAATGGATTTTCTTATCGCGGGCCTGCAACCGTTGACCGAGCTTATCGGCTTCCCCGCCGAAGCCATGCCCATGGCCTTGATGCGTCCTTTGTCGGGCAGCGGCTCGCTCGGCATCATGTCGGAAATCCTGAAGACCTACGGCCCCGACTCCTTCATCGGCGTGCTGACCTCGACACTGATGGGCAGCACGGAAACGACCTTCTACGTCATCGCCGTGTACTTCGGCGCAGTCAACGTGCGCAACACGCGCCACGCCCTTCCCACGGGCCTCCTGGCCGATTTTGTGAGTTTCCTTGCCGCGTTGTTCTTCGTCAAACTCCTGTTTTTCTGAATCAACCACGCTCCGGCGGCGGGCGTTTTTTCAGTTGCGCCTTCAACTTGATGGCTAGAATATCCGCAACGCCCTCCGCGTCGGCGCGCGAATGCACGGGAATCCTGTACCATACCGCTCCCGGCGACTTCCACGACGATTCCATGGCTCTCCTCACCGCGGCAGTCAGGGAGTTGAGCTTGAGGATTTCATCGGCCATACGTTGGGGAATCGAAAAAGTGACATCGAAACGCTGCTTGAAAAACGTAATCGTGCACAACACGCGGTTTCCGAAACTGAACCGATATCCCCATCCCTGTTCAGGGCCCGCCCAGTGCGCCACCTGGTTGATGCGTGGATAGACTAAATGTATCTTGTGCTCGACGTACGCGAGATCAAGACTCCGTTGCATGCCAAGCGCTAATTCGATCTCCGCGCGGCTGGGGACATGTTTTTCGTCGTTGAACGGTTGTTTTTTCACATCCGCCATACTCACATTCCCGCCAGCACTTCCGTGACACTCTTGCCGGTAATCAGGGAATACGCCTCCATGTATTTTTCCGTCGTACGATGAATCACTTCACCAGGGAGCGAAGGCGCGGGCGGGGTTTTATCCCAATCCAACTCCTCGAGGTAGTCACGCACGTATTGCTTGTCGAAGCTGGGTTGCGCCGTTCCCGGCTTGTACAGCGCCGCTGGCCAGAACCGCGACGAATCCGGTGTCAAGGCCTCGTCAATCAGGATCAATGCGTTATCCATGAAGCCAAATTCAAATTTCGTATCCGCGATGATGATCCCTTGCTGCGCCGCCTGGTCGCGTGCATACGTGTACAGCGCGATACTGATCCGCCGCACTTCCTCGGCAACGTCCCGGCCGACGATTTCCGCCGCCTGGTCGAAGGAGATGTTTTCGTCGTGGCCTTCGTCTGCTTTTGTCGAAGGGGTGAAAATCGGTTGATCCAGCTTGCTGCTGTTCTGCAGTCCTTCGGGCAGTGCGATGCCGCATACGGCTCCTGTTTTCCGGTACTCCTTCCACCCGGATCCCGAGAGATAGCCGCGCACCACGCACTCGATGGGAAGCGGTTTCGCCTTCCGGACCAGCATGCTCCTGCCCCGGAGAATGTTCCCATAAGGCGCGCAGGCGGAAGGATATTCGTCCACCCTGATACTCACCATGTGATGAGGAACGAGATGCGCGGTCTGTTCAAACCAAAACGCGCTGAGGAGATTGAGAACAATTCCCTTCATGGGAATAGGATCGGGTAACACCACGTCAAAGGCCGACAGCCTGTCGGTAACGACGATCAGCAGGTACTCGCCCAGGTCGTAGATATCCCTGACCTTTCCCCTTGCGAAAAGAGCAAGTTCTGGAAATGTCGTTCGACTGATGACGGGCGCGGAAAACTGGTTCATGGTTCGATTCCTGGACAGGATAAAAAAATGTTTAAGAAATACCCAGATGTACTTTTTTAAAACACGAGTCTGTACAGTCCTTTTGCACACATGCAGGCACACCCGGATCCCTCACGGAATCCTCTGCCGTGGAACATCAAATATGATCTGAAAAAGACAATAATCCAACTGGAGCAAGGAATAATCTCGGGCCAATGATGGTGGTATCATTATTGCATTGAGTAACAAGCCAGGAAGCCCTGTAACGAAACACACGATAATGCCAGACCAAGGCTCTGCACATATAGACACTGAAAGCTATTCATCGCTCCCGGTTGAATTACGGAGCGATCCGGATATTTCCTTTTTCGCAGACGTAAACGGCGTGTTTACTCGCGTTACCAAGGAATTCGCCGAGTTGGCAGGGCGAAAGCCCGAATCGCTGATAGGCTCTACACTGGAAGCGCTTTTACATCCCGACGATTCAGCTTTCATAACCTCTGATTTTTCTTGGTGCATTAATACGTCCACACCGCACAGTGTTCGATTCAAGAACGGCAACAATAAGGTCCGGTGGGTGCATCTGAGCGCCGCGCCGATCCGCAATCCCAGCGGAGCCATAACCGGTTTCATCGGCAAGGTCCGCGAGATCGTTTCCGTCGAAGCAACCGACCAATCTCTCGCGCTGCCAGGTTCGCGGCTCCGTGAAATGGTGGAGCGCACGCCCGAATTCATTTTCGAGCTTACCGGCCAGAAGTTCACGTATGCCAATCCCAGCACGCTCCACACGCTCGGGTATCCCTGGGATCGCCTCCGGGAAATGACCCTTGATGATATTTGCCATCCCGACGATCGCCGCGACGTCCGGGCCGTCTTCGCCCGGCAATTCAGCGATGCCATCCCTTCACTGTACTGTGAATTCAGAATCATCTGCGCGAACGGGGAATGCATCTGGCTCAGTGTCAGCTCAAGCTTGTCGGCGACACCGGACCATCCACCCCGTTTACAGATCATTGCTCGTAATATTACCGTTCAAAAAGAAACGGAATCCTGGCTGGCTGCGTCTGAAGCGACGTTGCGCAGCGTTCTACAAAACACCCTGACCCCAATTGCCTTTCTCAGCCCGGAAGGCGAATTCGTTTACGCCAATCCCGCGCTGGAGCGGTTGTTCAATAAACCCTGGAAAGACCTCGACCGGAAAAAGCTGTTCGACTTTGTTCCGGACCATCTTCGTCTTCTCATGAAGAAGCAGTTAGCCCGCATCCTGCAAGAGAAGCAACCTGTCATATCGGAGTTCGTCATCACGCGACCGGGACAATCCGATGTGCCCGTCCAGGCCAAGATGTACCTCGTCCAGGGACCGAGCAATCACATCGCCATCGATTTTACCGATATCACCGAGCAAAAAGACAAGGAGAACCGGCAAGCACGGGAAATCGAACGCGAGGAAGAACGTATCATGAGCCTGGAAGAATTGAATCGCATGAAAGATCGCATGCTTTCCGCGGTTTCACATGAATTTCGAACTCCTCTCAGCGCCATCATCGGGTTCACGTCTGCTCTTTTGGAGGACGAAAGAATTGACGAAGACCTGAAAAAGAAATATCTTGGGATTGTTCACCAGCAGGGTAAGCGACTGGTCACCCTCGTGGACGAAATGCTGGAGTTATCGGTAATGAGACACCACCGACTCAACCTTCAAGTACAAAAGGTCGATATCAACGAAATGTTACGAGACACGGTTGAGAAATTACAGCTGGAGCAGGAGTCGAAAGACATCACGGTGAAACAGAACTACTCGCATACGCTCCCCCTCGTGGAAGGAGATCAGTCACGCTTGCAGCAAGCGTTTTACAACGTCCTTCACAATGCCTTAAAGTACACATCCGATGGAGGTGTTGTCATCATTACCACGGAAGCGGATGCCAACGAGGTGAGGATCTCTTTCCGCGACAACGGGATCGGGCTGACCGAGGACGAGATCTCTCATATGTATGCGCCATTCTACCGTGGAAGCCGTATCAACGAAGGAATACCCGGAACCGGTCTTGGTATGACCATCACGAAGGAGATCGTCGAAGAGCACAACGGCAATATTTCTGTCGAAAGTACGCCCGACGTGTACACCTCCGTCACCATCCATCTACCCCTTACCCTTTCCAACGACGAATCGCAATAACTATGAGTGAGGAAAAAAAGCGCCCTCTCCTCATCGTCGATGACGAAGAGAGCGTATGTACCATGCTGGCCTACTGGGCAGAGAAACTGTGGGACTATCCCGTCATCATCGTCAACAAAGGCCAGGATGCGCTGGAAAAACTCAACGAAAAACCGGGCGTCGTCCTGCTCGACATCATGCTGCCTGACATCAGTGGGATTGAAGTTCTCAAATGGATCAGGTCGTTTGACAAAAACCTTCCGGTTATCATGCTTTCCGCCCAGGCCAGTGTCGAAGTCGCCCTGGAAGCTCTTCGCACCGGAGCCTTCGATTATTTCACCAAACCGATCGATCGCGACCGGCTCAAGAAAACAATCGAAAACGCCATCCGGGGTTACGAACTCTCCGAACAAGTCAGACAGCTCGAGAATCTCCTTGGTGAGAAATACACGTTTGAAAACATCATTTCTGTCGATCCCAAGATGCAGGATGTGTTCCGGCTGATGCGTAAAGCCGTACCGAGCACAATCACGGTTACCATCCAGGGAGAAAGCGGCACGGGCAAGGAGCTGATCGCCCGGGCGCTCCATTTCAACGGACCGAGAAAAGACAAGCCATTCATCGTGGTGAACTGCGCCGCCATCCCACACGAGCTCCTGGAAAGCGAATTATTCGGTCACGAAAAAGGCGCTTTTACCGGCGCCCACGAACGCAAGATCGGAAAGTTTGAAGCTGCCTCTGGAGGAACACTGTTCCTGGATGAAATCGGCGACATGGATCTGGCGTTGCAGGCCAAGATTCTCCGGGCCATCCAGAACCGGGAAATTCAACGGGTCGGGGGCACGGAAACCATCGCCATCGACGTTCGTTTCATCTCGGCGACAAACAAAGACCTCCTGGAAGAAGTGAAGAGCGGAAACTTCCGCGAGGACTTGTATTACCGTCTTTCCACGTTTCCGATTTACCTCCCGCCCTTGCGCGAGCGCAAGGGGGATAT
>JALUUP010000372.1 GCA_027021285.1 Bacteroidota bacterium
GACCACCGGCGTCTGCCTCGTTCCCTTACAGGGCGGAAGCGCGCTCCTGCAGAACCGGCCGAACCCGTTCAACCCGTCCACCACCATCCCCTTCGTTATCACCCTGCCGGGACACGTCACGCTGAAGATCTACGACCGCCTGGGGCGCCTCGTGGCCGTGCCGGTCGATGAAACGTTGCCAGCGGGAAAGCATACCGTGACGTTCACCGCTTCCGGCCTGCCTTCCGGTGTGTACTTTTACCAGCTTCAAACAATAAACGCGACGTTTACCCGTCCCATGATTCTCGCCCGCTGACCAGCAGCTCGATCAGGATTCCAGGCGGGGAACCAACTGCGAGCCATTGCGGATGATGTAACAGCGGGATTCGCGCGCCCCGCGCACCCCGCTCGCGTCAATCGCCTCCTGGAGCGTCGCTGCGGGTGTCATCCCCATCAAGCGAACGGCGGACTGGTTCAAGCTGCTGACAAGAATGATATTGAAGGACTCGCTTTTCATTCGGATGGCCACGGCGGTATGCGCATTCATGGTATAATCCCTGACAGCGGCTCTCGCCATCGCTTCACTCGTCGGATAATCGAACCACCGCAGGAGCTCTGGGTTTCCCAGACCCTCCGGGCACGCGGCGAGGCAGATCATGGTTCCACCCGGTTTTAATGCATAGTGGGCATGATGCAGGGTTTTGTGAGCCTGGATAACGTTGATGTCGCGCGGGTGTCCGCCGCAGGATGCAATGACGAAATCCGCAGGTTGCTGCACGGGAACGGACCACACGCTGTTCACAACCTCCGCGGCGCGACGATGCGCTTTCACGAGGTCACCCGACACGGCGAAGAACGGTCGCCGCTCTTCGTCGAACAGAACGGCGATGTAAAACGTGGGAGGAAAGAAGCGTACGGCATCGAGAATGTCTTCCGCAACCGGGTTTCCCTCCACCGCACCATCGCGGCAACCCGGGTGGAATCCTCCGTCGGGCAGCAACGTGCGCCGGTGATTGGCAAGCGCCGAGCTGTACGCCGCCACGCCGGGTAGAAACATCTTCGGCCCGCCTCCAAATCCCGCGAAATAATGATGCACCACCGTTCCCACCACCACGACACGGTCGGCTTCGGCTGCCACGCGGTTGAGTTTGACGTCTGTGCCATACCGCGTCGTTCCCACGTGAACGCAATCTTCTTCCACCTTTGCGCGGTGTTCCACGACCGTGTAGGCGTCACAGATATCGCCGCCGAGCAATGCGCGCCGTTCCTCTTCAGATTGCGGCGCGTGCGTCCCGTTGGCGATGACGATTGTCACGTGATGCGCGGGTATCCCGGAGTCATGGATACGATCCAGCACCGGGCGCAATGTGCGATCCAGCATGCAGTAACGGGTCCTGTCGGGAACGAGAACGACGACGCGTCGTCCCCCCTCGATGAAATCGGCCAGTCCCGGCGAGGCGATCGGGTGCTCCAGGGCCCCATCCAGCAGCGCGTCGAGAGGTGCAGGCTCGGGAACGGAACGGACAAAAAGATGCCGGCATTCGCCGGCATGGTCAATCGAAGCTGTCTGCACACTCTCTCCGTATGGAAGAGAGACGCGCACTACTCGTAAGTGGCGAAGATCTCGAGACTGGGACGAACGGTGAGCGAATTTTTCTGGAAGATGAGGATGCGTTCGTAATCGCCGACAATGATGCGGTCATCGGTAATGAGGACGCATCGCGGCGAGATGAATCCGTTAATCGTGACCGGATCGATGTAATCTTCCAGGACGCCGTCCTTGTTGTACTTAATCACAACGTTGGCGCCGGGATCGGTGATGTAGAGTTCACCCGTCTTTTCATCGAGGGCCATACCCGCCGGATGAACAAATCCTTCCTTGAATTCCTTGCGCACGGATAATCCCTGGGGATCGAGGAGGAACACTTTTCCCGCCCGCTCGTCGCTGACATACAAACCGTTGGCGGTATACAGCATATGCCGGGCATTCTTAAACAAACCCCTTGCGCCGCCATCCTGTTCTTTTCCGAATTTATCAAAGACCTTGACGCCTTCCTGGTCCAGCACGTAAATCATGTCTTTTTCATCCACGGCGATATCGCGCGGGTCTTTCAGTGAGCCACTGAAAATACGCTCCAGCTCCGCTTCCCGGTTGTACATGCGAACCGCGTTTTCGCCCCCATCCACCACCAGCATCGTGTTGTCACTCAGGAACGCCGTTCCCCGCGGTTCGGACCGTTGGCCTTGCAACGCGATTTCGAGCGTGTATTCCCCGATGCTGTTCAACCACTGAACCACGCCCACGACGGGATTGGAAACGACGATGTTGTCTTTCAGCAAGGTCATGTATTCGAGGTGATCGATCTGGGTCTGAGCGGTTTTCAATAAATCGGAGGGCGTATCCATCGGCTGCGATCCCACGACCTGGAAGAAATCACACGTGAATCCCGAGGCCAGCGAATTCAGCCCCGCGTAGCCCGAGCGGTACCTGAGCGCCTCCAGAACGAGCTCATGGTTTTGCACGTTCACGGAATACGTGCGTTTGACGGGGTCAACCTCGACCTTGAGCGTGACGAATCCATCCTTGGGAGCGAGGTAGGAAACACGGCGGGTAACGATGGGTTCCCCGTTGTAACTCAAGTATCCTGTGACCATCTCGTGGCTTTCCAATACGACATAGTGCGCCATCACCGGTGTAGCGTAATCGTTCATGCAGAACACGATGCCACCCTTCTCGTTTCCGATCCTGGCTTCTATGTAGTATGGTTTCGTGCGCATGATGTATTTCGTACTCATCAAGTATGATCGCTGTCCGCCTTGTGCCCGCACGTAGGAATCCTGGACCGACCAACTTCCGTTCACCTGTTTCCAATCATCGACAAGTCCGTTGTCGAAATCGTCGGCAATCCAGGCCGTTTGTGAAAACGCCGCCTGGGCGAACATGATAAGCACCAGGAAAAGAAATGATGTCATTCGAAACATAAGAGCTCCAGTATGCCTGTGGATCACAGAAAATATATCTCTTGAAAGTATCAAAGAATCCGTTGAAATAAAAGAGGTGCTACACGAGGGATGATCAAACGAGCCGCGCGTAGATGTTCATGATTTCTTGAATATTCGTTTCAGCGTCGAAATGTTCCCGCGCAAAACGGTATCCCGCTTCTCCCATCGCGGACGCGGTTTCAGGGTGTTCCAGAATCGCCGTGATGGCATCAGCAAGCGCATCCGGGTCCCCCGGCTGCACCAAGAGACCGGTTTTGCCCGGAACGACGAGCTCCCTCGGTCCACCCAGGTCCGACGCCACGACCGGCTTGGCCATGGCGCCGGCCTCGATAATTGGCCTGGCGAAATGCGGTACCGTGGATGGAAAACACACAAGGTCCGCGGCCGCGATGAACGGAACGACCTGCGACACGTTGCCGGTAAAGACGATTTTATCGCGCCGCGGTATCCGTTCCACGATGCCACTGACCTCGCGCGCGTACTTCCACCTTCCGCTTACTAACGTCCGCGCCGTTTTTTTCGGGACTTCTCCCGCGACGAAAAACCAGTAGTCCTGATGTTTCTCGAGAATGCGCGCCGCCGCCTGAACGAACTCGCGCGTCCCCTTGATCGGGTTCACGCCGCCCAGCATCAGCACTGCTTTTTCCTGCGGACCGATATCGTACCTGTCGCGTACAGACGCGCCTTCCACATCGCGATCGAACACGGAAAAATCGATGAAGTTATACACCACGTGGACCTTGCCGGACGGAATGAGCTGCTCTGCGTCGTGCTTGCAGATCGGAATGACGGCATCCGCGTAACGATGGATACAGCGACGAACCATGGACCGCCGAACTCCCAGGTACCCTTTGGCCAGTGGCTCCCGAACGTGCCAGACGACTTTTATTCCCGCGCTGGAAGCAGCGGCGGCAAACGCGAAAAGTGTGGACGTATTGAGATGGACGATATCAACCGGGTGCAGGCTCAAAAATCGTTTCGCCTTCCAACACGATACCGGGATCATCAGCGCTTTGAACAATATCTTCGGCGCTTGCCACCACCGGTACCAGAGCACGTTTGTATGGCTGAAATCGTGAATACCGCTTGAAACATACGTGGTGATACCTTCCCGCCGAAACAAATCGACCGCCTCGCTGTCGTAGATGCACAATACGACCGGCTCGTAGCGCGACCTGTCCAATCCCCTGATGGTGTACAGCAGGCTCAGTGGCGCTCCGCCGATTCCTCTTCCATGATGCACATAGAGGATCTTTTTCATAAAACGGAACTCTCCGTTGGCATGTTACATGCGCCTGAAACTTTGCCGGTCAGACATATTCGAATTGCGCGGTAAAATGTCTCAGCACGGGAGCCTCTTTCACGATGCGCACCCCTCGCAGCGCATCGCGGTTCCGGACGAGCTCTTCGAATACTTCCACGACGTAATCCATGTGGCTCTGAGTATAAACTCTCCGCGGAATAGCAAGGCGCACGAGTTCCAGGGGAGCCGGTATCAGCTTCCCGCTTTCGTCGTACGTGCCAAACATCACGCTGCCGATTTCCACGGCCCGAACGCCGCCTTCGAGGTACAAACCACATACGATCGCCTGGCCGGGGTACTGCTCGATCGGGATGTGGGGACACATTGCCTTTGCATCCACGTACACGGCGTGGCCGCCCGGCGGTTGCAGGATCGGAACGCCCAGCTCCGCGATGTGATCCGCCAGGTATGCAGTGCTGATGATCCGGTAATGAAGGTAATCCTCATCCAACACTTCGTCCAGGCCCTGGGCAATTGCCTCCAGGTCGCGACCGGAAAGCCCGCCATATGTAGGAAACCCTTCGGTGATAATAAGGATATTGCGGAATTGCTGCGCCCATTCCTCGTTTCGCAACGCAATGAATCCTCCCATGTTGACGAGGGCATCCTTCTTTGCCGACATGGTGCATCCATCGGCGTACGAGAACATTTCCCGGGCAATTTCCAGCGGCGTCTTGGAGGCATATCCCGGCTCGCGCAACTTGATGAAGTAGGCATTCTCCGCGAACCGACAGGCATCGAAGAAAAACGGGATATCGTACTTGCGGCAGAGTTCGCTGACCCCGCGGATGTTCTTCATCGAGACAGGTTGACCGCCGCCGGAATTGTTGGTAACGGTAAGCATCACCACCGGGATGTTCTCGGCGCCGCGCTCCCGAATAACCGCCTCCAGTTTTTCCAGGTCCATGTTGCCTTTGAACGGCGTAATCAACGAGGGGTCTTTACCTTCCTCGGTAAGACAGTCCACGGCCGTGGCCCCGGCAAATTCGACGTTCGCCCGCGTCGTATCGAAATGCGTATTGTTCGGAACAAACTTCCCCGGGCCACAGATCGTCGAAAACAGGATCTTCTCGGCGGCTCTTCCCTGGTGCGTCGGAATGACGATCGGAAAGCCGAAAATATCCTGAACCTTTTCCTGGAACCGGTAGAAACTGCGGGCGCCCGCGTACGCTTCGTCGCCCACCATGATTGCGCCCCATTGAGCGGCGCTCATGGCCGAGGTGCCGCTGTCTGTCAGAAAGTCGATAATCACATCCTGCGACTTGATCATGAACGGATTCAATCCCGCCTGGGCAAGAATATTTTCACGTTCTTGCCGGGTCGTCATGCGAATCGGTTCGACCGACTTGATCTTGAACGGTTCGATAACCGTGCGATATTTTTCAGTGTTTTTCATGTTGATGATCTGGATGGGAAAACATTCGAAAACCGTTACGACAAATATATTTTCAACTGGGATTTCAGAAAATCAAGGACGGGTACAGATCGGATGTTGCAAACGCGGGGGCCGGAGCAAACAGAAAAAGCGAGGCAGTACCTCGCTCACCATCGGATGATTCAAGAATGCCGGATTACGCCGTCCCACCTTTGGACTCGGACCCGGTCTCGATCTTTTCTCTCCGCTTGCGCTTCCGCTTCGACCCGTTCTCCGAGTAGTAATAGTAGTTCTGGTAGTAGTACCGGTAGTACGAGTAGTACATTTTATTCGCATTGAAGCGGTTGACGACAACCCCCAACAACTTGACTTCGTTCTGAAGGAGGAGTTCCCGCGCTTTGTCCAGGCCGAGGTACTTGGTAATGTCCGCGGACACGACCAGCACCACCCCATGGGTATACCGGGAAATGATCAACGTGTCGGCCATGGCGATCACAGGCGGCGCGTCGAGCAAGATGAAATCATAGTACCCCTTCAGAACTTCGAGCAATTTTTTCATCCGTACCGAACCGAGCAATTCCGCGGGATGGCTGGGAATGCTTCCGGACGGCATGACGTGTAAGCCTGGTATGGTTGTTTTGCGGATACAATTGTTGACCTTCACTCCGCCCACCAGGCACTCCGAAAGCCCCGGCTCGCGTTCCGCTTCGAAGATGGAATGCTGAACCGGTCTTCGCATATCGGCATCGATCAGAAGTACCTTACGCCCGGCCTGGGCGCTGCTCACGGCAACGTTGGCAACGATGGTTGATTTTCCTTCCTTGGGAGCGGGACTGCTGACCAGTACGACCGCGCATTCATCTTCCAGATTCAACAAGTTTTCGATGGACGTCCTGAGTGTACGGTACGCTTCCGTGGCAGGAGACTGCGCGGAGACAACCGTCACCAGGCTTTCGGGGCGTTTCAACCTGCCGTTTGAACCGATGGGCGGAATAAACGTGAGCACAGTACAACCATGCTTTTCCACGTCCTCGGGAGTTCGGATGGTGTTGTCGAGATAATTCAATCCCACCGCCACCGCGATACCAAGGCCCAACCCGATAATAACGCCGATCAGCATGTTCATCGGCCTGTTGGGGCGAACGGGTGAACCCGGGACCGACGCCTCGTCGATGATTTCCACGTTCCCGACCGTTGTCTGCTCGTTGATCAACGTTTCCTGGTACTTATCGTTGAGCAATTCGAACAGCTTGGAATAACCTTGTCGCACGCGTTCCAACCGGGCCAGACGAATACTTTGCTGCGGAATCTTTTCAAACTTCTTGGAATACTCCTGAACCGTTTTGTTGAGCTCGTCCAGCGTAACTTGCAATCCCTGGATTTCGATTTCCTTTTCGATGATCTTCTGGTACAACTCCCGCGCGCCCGCGATGGACGTCTGGCGGATGCCTCCTTCCTTGATCATCTTGGACGTGCGTTCCTTGATCTTCGAATCGATGTCGCGGATCTTCGCTTTCGTGGTTTCGACCAGGCGCTGATAGTATGCTTCGAGCTCGTCATTGCCCCGGCTGTTTTTACGGGCAATTTCAGCCGCGGTAATCTTCTGCTCCATCTGCGCCTTCTCCGTCTGGAGATTCAGGAGAATAGGATCGGACGTCTGGGTCATCGACTGTGGGAGCGTGGGTTCAATCGCTGCCAACTGGCGACGGAGTTCGTTCAAGGTATTTCGCTCGGCCGTAAGCTCAATCGCTTTTTGATCGCGCTGTGCTTCAAACCCGCTCAACTGGGAAACCAGCTGCTGGCTCTCGGCGTCCAGGCTCACGATACCGGCTGTCTGCTGGAACCGCGTCAGTTCCTGCTCCGCTTCCCGCAACGAATCCCGTTTGAGCGTGAGCTGTTCTTCCAGGTAATCCCGCGCCGTTTTGACCGCCCGCTTGGAGCTTTCGAGGTTCCATTCCTGGTATGCTTCCGCGGTAAGGTTCGCGATCAATGCCGCCTCCCCGGGCGATGTGCTCTCGGCGGAAATGGCGATAAAGTCCAGGCCCTCCACCGGCTTGGCATTCATCTGTGCCTTGATCCTGCCGATGATTTTTTCCTTCGACGCCACGGCGGTGGATGTGTCGAGCTGCATGACGCCAAGCTGAATACCGTACGGCTCGAGACCGAGACTCCGCGCAATCTTGCGCAACGTACTCGGACGGGAGCGCGCCTTCAGGATAGGAAGCGTATCTTGCTTGGTCCGTTCTGCGGGAAGTCGTTCCAGTAATTTTTCTGCAACCTTGTCGGCAATCGTCCGGCTCTTGATGATGCGGATCTCGTTGTTGAGAATCCGTTCCGCTCCCCACCCGAGCCCTTCCGATCCGAACGTCGTGGAGGGTGAATTGAGAATATCCAGCGAACGCTTCAACCGAATTGTCGTGCGGGAAGAGTAGATATCATCCTGTTGAAGCGTGTATATCCACGTCGATGCAACAACCACGATAAAGATGACAATAATCCACCATTTCCCTTCGTAGAGAATACGAAGGTATTCCTGGAATTGTTGGTTGAATTGTTCGCGTGAATCAGTCATTAAGGCGCGGCGCTTATAATAATTTTAATTTGTCCTTTAATCTAACTACTGGAAGCCACGATTGCAATGGGCTACATAAATTACATTCAATCCCGGTTTTTTGAAAGTCATTTTCACCGACTGTTTAGATCTAAATTTGACATGTCGCGCCGCGGAGAAATATTGTCATTTCGCAGGGGGGTATGGATGTGATGGCCCCGGTCTATTTCAACGCATTAATGACAACAATCGTGGCGGTCATCAGTGAACTGATGGCGACAAGAGTCTGCAATAGTCGCAAAATCCAGTCTATCGTGGGCTTCGGCGTCTCTCCCTGGACGAGAATGATGTCGTTCGGGTACAACTTCAACTCCGCCATCGATTTTTCCTTGTCGGTCAGTTGGATGTACTGTTCGAGATTCACCTCGAAAACCCTTTTCACCATTGTCTGGTTCTCGTCATCCAGAGGCCGTCGGATGATCTTGATACGGTCCAAGAACGCGCCCTCACGAAACCCTCCCGCGTAG
>JALUUP010000373.1 GCA_027021285.1 Bacteroidota bacterium
CGGCGGGATTTCGCATCGGAAAGCATTTCGGAATCGGTCTCGGAGTGTCGTACTTCAACTCCAGGGACATCGGTCGCACACCGTTTTTCCTGCACGGGCGGTACGCTTTTACGCTTTACTGCCTGTCCCCCTTCGCGTACGCGCAGGCAGGAACGGTCTTCGACAACCAGTCGGGCGACGACATCGCGCTCAACAAGATTTTTCACCCGGGACCCAAGGTCCTGGGTTTTGGGATCGGCGTAGATTACCCGCTGTCCTCATGGATCGACCTCTCGGCGGACATCGGGTACCGGTACCTTCAATTGCCAACCAAGGTCCCCTGTGATTGCTCGGATGAATTTCCGCAGCGAACAGCGATCTACTACAACGAGAGTCACGGCGTTCTCTTGCGCCTTGGCGTAACGTTTTAACCGGAGATGTGGAAATGATCTGGACGAGAGCAAAACGATACGTGCTGACCCTCCCGTTGGCGGCGGGAGTGGCGGTGCTGCTGTGGCAGTGCCAGTCGCCCCTGGAGACGCCTCCCGTGGTCGAGCAAACCGTGACCGTGTACGTCCAGGATTCCGCCCATTCGCCCCTGCCCTCGATCCCCGTCGAAGTGTACGAGGGAAAAACCATCACCGCGGAGTCCTCACCACTGGGTTCCCGCCTCACCGACGCCACCGGCGTGGTTTCCTTCAACCTGGTCATTCCCAGCACCGGCGGTTCGTACATCTTTCTCGTGGGCGACGACAACACGGGAAGAGTACAGGTCGCGGCGGACCTGCTGTGCCGCGACACCGCGTTGGTCATCCTCCTGGGAGGAACGGAAATTCCGTGCAACCAGCTCTTTGCAGACACGCTGCGGCTCGAAGACGTCTGCGCGCCCCTCCCCTCGGGACAGGCCTTTTCGGATTCCATCCAGGCGCAGTATTGTTCGGGCTGCCCCGTGCCGCTTACCGTGTCGTTTACACCCATCGACGACCCGTACCGGCTTCGCATGCAGGTGTTCGACAGCGACGGGATGGAAGTCCGGGGCACGTCCTTCACCCTTCCGCCCGGCGGCTGTTTCACGGTAAAGGCCGTGGCCTCGCCCCGAGCTACGGGAACGGTGACCCGGACGACGAGTTTCACGGGCGCGGGCGCAGGCGGTGCATCGCTGCGTTTCGACCTCACACTGGAAGCATCGGCTGTCGATTGCAACGTGTGCGCGTGCAGGGATACCACGATCCTTGTGGATTTCGGCAAGGCGGAATTCCAACCAAACCAGGAATCGCTCCTGGAGCAGATTGTGTTCAACCTCAACCGCAGCTCCTGCGACCGTCTTGAACGCGTCATCACGTATCCCGGCCGGCCGTCGGTGTTCCAACTCTTGGATAGTCTGAAAGCCGTCATGAGACCGGGCGAATCGCAGCGAATGCGCGTGCGCTTCACCCCGGACCAGGAAGGAACATTCATCGACTCGATGATCGTTCAGAGCGCCGTCGCTTCGACAGGCGACGTCTGTACGACCACCATCATCTTCCGCGCCGAAGGAGTTCAAGCGCGGTGCTGCTTCGACGCGCTGGCCTCTTCCCGTGTGACGACTGTTTCGCCCGACACCCTGCGCCTCGACCTGCGCACGCGAGTGGACGGAATCGTCGAGGGACAGGTTTGCTTCACGAACTGCGGCAGCGGCGGGACTCTCGAAGTACAACAGGCCTTCGGCGCCGCCGAACGGAACGGCTTCCAGGTCAGCCCCGACATGCTTTCGCTGCGGCAAAACGAAACGGGGTGTTTCACCATCCGGTTCGACGCGCGAACGGATATCGTGTGGCCCGACGGCCAGGGCGGAAGACCGGCGGTCATCATGCACGAAGCGTTCGTACCGGTTATCGGCTGCCCCGAAAAAATCATTCACGTGGTGGCGCAG
>JALUUP010000374.1 GCA_027021285.1 Bacteroidota bacterium
GGATGAAGAGTCGCCATTCCCGGCTTGATATTGTCCCGGCTGAAGAAATCGCCGTCATGTCGTACAAGTCATGCTGCTCCAGTAGGCCTTTCATTTCCTTGGTCGGCGGAACAATCTCGGAAAACGCTTCGACGATCAGAAAAAAATTCTCCTCAACTTCCGGCACCACGCGATACGTCGTACAACGGGGAATGACGATGTAATCGCCTTTTTCGTATGGAATGACGCCGTACTCTGTTTCCAGTGTTCCCCTGCCTTCGTGCACAAAATGCACCTCGTCACCGTCGCTGTTGCGAACGATGCGCATCCAACCTGTGGGCGGATTTCTATGATACAGATGGGAGGCTCTGCCGAAGAATCCCTGGCGACCGTGCTCCTCCTCATACGTACCTGCAGGCAGTGCGACATGCGCCTGGCGGGTTACCTTTCCCTGCTTCGTGATATACATTCTTTACTCCTTTGGTGATAAATAACCGTGATTGAAAAGAATAGTGCGGGAAGAGCGAGATTCAAATTCTCCGGTTTATCCCATAAAAAAGGCGTGGATTCGACCACGCCTTTTCGCCGTTCCGAAACAGCTTTACTTGATTCCGCCCATGGGGTATACAACCTGGTAACGCTTCGAATCCTGGGCCTGCCAGTACTCGCCCGCGACTCTCCCACCATCGGATTCGATAAAAGCGACACCGGTCGTCTTATGTTTGACGTATTCCCACGGTTTCAGGATTCGTTTCCCGTTGGCTTTTACCAGTTCCCGCGCTTTCCCCAGAAGGCTCCCCGTGTCGTCGTAGAACTGAATTGACACAACCGCGTCTTTCCCATCAGTATTGGCCAAAACCAGGTACGCTTCGACATCGCGGTCCGAGACGAAGTGTGGCGCCACCAGCTTGCTGAAACCAGGTGCGCTGACCGCAATGGCGGTCGTATTTTTCCACGATTCCTGCGGATCCTTGTAAAATTGCCAGTACTCGGCCACGATGTTTCCACGATCGGCGGAGATATGCACGGTCCCGTTCACCACGGCATGTTCCACGTACTTGCCGGGGTCGAGGTTGAGCTTTCCAAACGGCTGGACAAGCTCTTTCCCTTCACCCACCAGGTTCCCGTCATTGTCATAGAACTTCATGGTCACGATGGGGCCTTTGCCCTCTACGTCGGTTATCACGACGTGGGATTCGATCACGTTGGGATCGGAAACAAAATGATTGACGACAAATGCGCGGCCACCCTGAGCGTTCAGCAGTACGGGCAACACGAGGAAAACGCTAAGAAAATAGAGTATCCTTATCCGGTTCATGATTTCTCCCTTGACTCATTTGGAAAGGCGTTTGAATTCGACCCGGCGGTTCCGCGCCCGGTTGGCTTCGCTCGTGTTGGGAACGAGGGGATTGTCGGGACCGTACCCGACGCTTACCAGTCGATGTGCGTCCACGCCGCACTTGGAAATCAAGTGCTTCATCACCGACCGCGCGCGGCGTTCGGAAAGCTTGATGTTGTAACTCCGTTTGCCGACGTCATCGGTGTAGCCGGCGATTTCGTACTTGTACGACTTGTTGCGCGGATCGTTCATGGCCTTGGCAACTTCGGCAAGATCCGCGTACGACCGCTTCTGGATCTTATCGCTGTCGAAGTCGAAGTTGATCTGAATACGCAGAAGGGTCTCTTCGGCCATGACTTCCGCTTCCGGCGCGCTTCCCAACATGGCATGCGCAACCTGATACTTTTCGCCGGGTGATACCTGCCAGTACTCGCCGGTGATCTTGCCGCCTTCCGTCTGGATATACGCAACACCGGTCATCTTTTTTCCACCCACCGCTTCGATGGGAAGTATAGAGAGCTTGCCATTACGTGGAATAACATATCTTTTCTGACCAGCAAGTTCGCCCTGATC
>JALUUP010000375.1 GCA_027021285.1 Bacteroidota bacterium
TCATTTACACGCGCCGCCTCCGTCGCCCTCACACGATATTCCTGGCCAGGAAACGTGCGTGAATTGGAAAGCGCCATCGAACGTGCTGTTCTGCTCTGTGAATCCGATCGAATTGATGTCGAGCATTTGCCTTTCACCGTCAGAGGAAACATTTCTTACCGGGATACAGACGCACCCGACGGAGACACGAAAAGCGCCTCGTCCACGTGGGAGCCAACTTCCCCGGACGATCTCATGCCCCTTACCGACGTCAAGCATGCCTATGTCCAGAAAGCCTATGAACTCTGCGAAGGCAACGTCTCGGAGGCGAGCAAACGGCTCAATATCTCCCGCGCAACCATGTATCGTATACTCGAGAACAAGGAAGGTTAATTCCGCACTTGCATGCAACACCATCCCCCTTGAATCCAAAGGGGGTGATCCGCACGAAAGCAACTATTCCTGAACGCTGTTAACCGGATCCGGACATAACTCAAGGATGAAACCGGCTGAGTGTCTCGATCCCTCTTGACGTCCCCTCAATTCTTCTTCGACATGAACGCAAACAACGGTCAGCGTTCTTCGTCTTTCTCTTCGACGATATCAGTATCACCCCACACCAGAGAATCCTCGGAGTCGTCGTCCATGCTCGTTGCGGTTTCATCCGCAATTCTTGTATCCATGGTCGATTCCGGCTCCTCCAGAACCACGACGTCCTGAGCCTGAATTCCCTTTTCCCCTTCCACCACGGAGAACTCCACGCGCTGTCCACGACGGAGTTTCCGGTACCCCGTGCCGCTGATCCCCGTGTGATGGACGAAAATATCTTCGCCCCTGTCCCGGATGATGAACCCATACCCATTGCGGGGATTGAACCATTTTACCGTGCCTGTCTCGCGCTCTGCCATGGTAATGATCCCTCCTGAGTAGTATGTAAGAAAAACCTCGGAGCAGAGCGTTTTAGTCAAACCGGAAAGCAGAGCATCTCCGGTGTAAAACGACTGCCGACGTGCGTAAAATAAACCTGTTCATGCGCTTTGTCAAGATATAACACCATCGAAATGCTCATCACGATCATGTATTTTCCGGCGATGGGAAGTTTACGATGAAGATGATGATACCTCCACGTCCACGCTGCTGCCTAAGCGCTCGATGTCGCGCAGAAAAATGACCGGTTCGACGATATGGGCCTGCAGCCACAAACCGGGACGACGGATGTTTCCCCCGAGGTACTGGAGCAGACAAGCAACGACCGGAAGAGCGGTCATAACGTAAGGGTCTTCGTGTTCAAGTGTAACGGTAAGAGTTTGTTCCTTGTTTTCCGCCTTCCCGTTTGCATCCATTTGCAGAATTGTCTTGAACGGCGGGTTGGAAAATGTTTTCAAACCCCAGACGAGAAGGCGCCCGATAAAGCGGTCTCCTTGCTTCATGTTCAATTTCTTGACCATGAATCCAACCGGTAGAACGAGTAAATCAACGAACCAGTTGAAACCGGCGATATAGAACCCGAGCTCTTTCAACGTCGGAATTTCACCGGGAAGCTGCGCGAGTTCTTCAAGCATCATGGGATAGCAATCCAGGCATCCAATCTCATCTCCGAAATCAAACCTTTGCCTGTCTTTCCATCCCGCTTTCTTCCATGACCCGTTACAATACACCGAAGCATTGTATTCGGTGATTTCGTCAACCATTTCCTGCACAGTCTCCGGCGAAAATTGATATTGTCCCCAGTCAACATTAATCACTCCCCCGATACGTACCCGTTCCACGTTATTCATGTGCTGGCAGGCGTATCGCGCCAGGGCGGCGGGCAGACCGGGATGAAATCCGCCGTCCGTGATAAAACAGCACTCGGCCCGATTGATCTCTTCTTCCAATCGCCGGAGAAGTCGTAATTTCTGTGTTGAAA
>JALUUP010000376.1 GCA_027021285.1 Bacteroidota bacterium
CGGCGCTGATCTCCGGCCCGGAGGGAGCGGGTAGGCTGGAGCGTCCATCCACCTTCGTCGTGGTTGACTTGAACCGGTAGATGCGTCCGTTGAACGCCAGGATGTATAGCTCGTTGTTCTCGTCCACGCCGAACGAAGGGATGTTGAACGGCGTGTTCAGCAATTGCTCGTCCTCGGTTACCTTGCCGTTTTCGTAACGCAGGCTCCAGAGGCGCCCGCTGACGAAGTCCGCATAGATGTAGGCGCCGTTCAATTCCGGCACCGCCGCGCCCCTGTACACGTATCCACCGGTGATGGAGCGGCCGAGTGCGTGGGTGTAATCCTTTATGGGGAGGGTGAGACCGGTTGTGTCGCAGCCGGGGTTCCCGTAACAACTGTTCCCTTCCATGATCTTCCAGCCGTAGTTCTTGCCTTTTTCTATGATATCGATCTCCTCGATTTTGTTCTGCCCGACGTCGGCGCACCAGAAGACACCGGTGACCGGATCGAAGCTGAACCGCCAGGGGTTGCGCAAACCGTAAGCGAAGATTTCTTCCCGCCAGCCCTCGGTGTTTCCCACGTACGGGTTACCTGGTGGGATGGCATAGTTGAGGCCGGATGCCTTCCGGTCCACGTCGATGCGCAGCATTGCTCCCAGCAGGGTTTGCCGGTTTTGGCCGTTGTTCTGGGGATCGCCGCCGGAACCCCCGTCACCCATGCCGATGTACAGGAATCCATCGGGGCCGAATTGGATCTGGCCGCCGTTATGGTTGGAATACGGCTGCGGTATCGTAATGATGACTTCCTCGCTGGCGGGGTCCGCCTGGTCCGGGTCGCCGCTGCGTACGCGGAAGCGCGATACCACCGTCCGTCGTGGATTGGCGGCGGTGTAGTTGACGAAAAACGACTTGTTCTCCGCGAATCCGGGATGGAACGCCAGCCCGAGGAGTCCTTCCTCGTTGCCCTGCGAGTTCACGCGGTCGCGAATGTCGAGAAAAACCTTGGACGTCGATACGCCGGGGTCATTAGGGAAGACAAGAATCCTTCCCGCCTGTTCCACCACGAACAACCTTGAAGAGCCGTCACGCGGGGACTGGAAATCCACCGGGCGGGTGAACCTGAGACCGGGAAAGGCCTGGACGAGTTCAACCGAAACTCCCTGGGAGAATGAAAATGGAGATGAGAGAAAAAGGCATACCGCGACGAGCGGAAGCAGGATGATTGTATATCGATTCATTGTATATACCTTCTTGAAGTAATCGATTCTGGAGTATGGCCGATAAATGAGCCGGGACGACAATATAACAATCGTAACCGTAATACGGTGCCTGATGGATCGAATACCGGGTTTGCGATCCGACGTATTTTCCCGGTCATGTCGTACCTTACGGATGGAAACGGCGCACGTGGCCGAAGAAGTCGAATGAAATACGAGGACATTCCATGAGCAAAGATGCTGCCGCCGGGAGAATCGCTTCCCTGTCCACAACGATATTCTCCACCATGAGCCGGCTTGCCGCAGAACACCACGCGGTCAATCTCGGGCAGGGTTTCCCGGATTTCGACGGTCCGGAGTGGATCATGGAAGAAGCCTTCCGGGCAATGAAGGAGGGAAAAAACCAGTACGCGCCCATGAACGGCGTCCGAACTTTTCGCCGGGCGATTGCCGGGTACCAGAAGAAGTATTACGACCTTGAGTGGGACCCGGAGACCGAGATCACGGTGACCGCGGGCGCTACCGAGGCCCTGTTTTCAACCATGCTGGCGTTGATCGACGAAGGCGACGAGGTCGTTATGTTCGAGCCGTTCTACGATTCACACCGGGCCAATACCATCCTGGCGGGCGGAATACCGAGGTACGTGACGCTCAGGAAACCGGATTTTCATTTCGATCCGGACGAG
>JALUUP010000377.1 GCA_027021285.1 Bacteroidota bacterium
GGACTCTGCTCAGGACTTCGGCCAGGATTCTTGCGAGACTCTACTCATATACCTATCCACCCACCAACAGGAGGAGTATCAACATGCGTTTGGTTGTTCTGGCAGTTTTCTCGGCGTTGATGATCACCGGGTGTTCGCACACTAACAACCTGGCCGAGTACGACGTGAAGGGGAAGACCTGCCTGTTCCGCAACATCGTGGAGCCGGAGGCACAACAGGTGGAGATAAACATTGCCACGCCTTCCACCGGCAACGTGGTCGGAGACATTATCGTGGCGGTCGGAGAGGGAGCAATATCCAACGAAGCGTACCGCAAGCTGGAACGGGCTATCAAGCCCGGGGGCGTGGCCGCTTCGATCTCGGCGGAGCTGGAGCAGGCGATGAAAACGTACCTCCTGGTCGATGCCGTATCGAAGTTGACGGACGAGACGGCGTTCATCGTGGAAACCCGCCTTCGCGAGTGCGAGCTTCGATCGAGCGGCGCCGGCGTGTTTGTCGTCGTCGGCGCGGAAGCGGCCATCTACGACAGGGCGTCGGGAAACCTGGTCTGGGAGTACAGCGCGCGCGAAGACCTGCCCATTCGCCGGTCCGTCGTTCCGCCCGTGGACCCGGTCACGCATACCACGGCGGGAATCATCAGCGCCGTGCAGCTGACACAGATGTCGGAAGAGGAAATACAGGAAGCCGTCCAGCGCACTGCGGCGGCGGTAGGGAGGGAACTTGCGGACGTGCTGCGGGAAGACGTATCGGAACAGGATTAGGCGAGGGTTCTTCGATGGAAGGTCGCGCGAACGGCAGGGCCGACACTCAGGCGGGCATCGCGGTGACGAAGTGACTCAGTAACTGTATTTCACTTCGAGGAAGGCGCGCGAATACTCCTTGGTTCTTCCGAACGGGCTTTTTTCGGGACCGAAAAACGTTGTCGCGCCTGCGTACACGTTTACTCCGTCGTACGGGGAGTAATTGACGATGGGCAGGAGGAAGAAGTCCCGGTCCCGCAAGTTCACCACGCCGATAAGCTGCACGTTCCAGTAGTCCGAAGCGTCGTACTGGGCGCGGAGCGAAGCGCTGTTCGTCACTTTGTCGGGAACATCGTGGAACTCCGTCGCGAACGGACCCAGTTGCAGGAGTTCATCGTTCCGCGAGTACTTGAACAGGATGTCCTGAATGAACTGCCCGTTGATAACGACGTCGTCCGAAGGATACCAATCCACCCCCAGCACGTATTTGAAATGCGGGTTCGTAATGTACGGGTCGCTTCCCGCGGCGTCCGCGGTGCGGAAGTACGCCCCTTCACCCTTGATCATCCACTTGCCGAAACTCCTGGCAAAATCGAATCCGAAGACCTGCATCCGGTAGTACGTGTACTGGAACATGAGCGTATTGACGCCGGGATCGGATGTCGGTGGTAACGAGGCGTAGAGCGTCGGGAAGAGGTCGAAGCCGTTCCAGTAACTGAGCGAGAAGTCGAAGCCGGAGACGTAAGAGGAAGCCCGCACGCCGTACTGCATGTTCTTCACGTTGAACCCGGGCAGGTCCTTCTGGACGTGGGTGGGTATATTGCCGATCGTCTCCGGAATGTCCATGGGGATCCGGTTCGGTTGAAACACGGGCGTCACGACCATCTCGACGTCCCAGTTGCCGGGATACCAGTTGGCCTTGAGGCCCGTGACCGCCAGCCGGTAATCCTCTAGCTCCGCGTCGATGTTGGCGAAGTCCCAGGGAGTGATATTGTCGGTGGGATTGATCCAGTCCGTCTTGCCCCAGAAGATGAACTGCTTTCCGACCCGCAGGGCGAATTTCTCCCAATCGAACTGCACGTACAACTCCACCGGGTAAAGCTCGGTAGCGGCGGAGCGCTCGTCGCTGCCCGGTTTCCGG
>JALUUP010000378.1 GCA_027021285.1 Bacteroidota bacterium
ATGTTCCCGCCATCGAACACGTCACCCCAACACGAAAAGGAACATCTCCGCCGCGCCCTTGTACCGACATTTCGCGCACTCCCTGTACCTGTTCGCTGCCGGAACAAACATACTGGTGGCGTTGCACTTCGGACATACCATTTTCACCGAACCTTCGTATCCGCATTCCCCGCATTTCTTGGAAGCCGTAGCTCCAACATCGGTCTGGACCTGGATCAAGTTGACGGACTCGCATTTCAAACATTTGAATGTGATGTACATGGGGTGATCTCCGTCGAGATATGATGCCACGCTGCATGTAACTATATACACTTGCTCATACCTCCCTGCGGAAAAGTTTTCAATTTTTTTTCCAGCATCGATATGACTCTGGCATCAGGCGCGCGCTCGAGCGTCATCAGCAGCGAATTCTCACGGAAGCGTACATCGTTTACTAACCTTGTAAAAAACACTCAATACCATGCTCTCACCCGCAACGCGCGTATCTGCCTCCTCCCGACGACACTCCCTTTTCCTTGCACCGTTCCCCGAAAGGAAGTAATTTGCAGGTCTTACGGGTCCTTGACCCGATACGACTTTGCTCAATGAATCCGGAAACAATGAATCATGGATGAAACGACTCTTACACTGGATAACAAGATCAACGCCATTCTCGACCAGGCGGACCGAATGTTCCTGTCCACGGCCGTGAACGGCACGCCGTCCGGATCCTCCGTTTTCTTCGCGCGCGACGGCGAGGACCTTGTGTTCTTCACCTTCAACACAACGCGCAAGGCGGAGCAAATCCACTATAACCCAAAGGTGCAGGCTGTCATCTGGCCCAAGGGGCAGGAGGGTATCCGCGGCCTGCAAATCGAGGGGGAATGCTTCAAAATAAAGGACGAAAAGGAAATCCAGCGCGCCCGGGAGCTGGTGCTGGCCACTACGACCGCCTTCCAGGAGTTCATGGACGACGAGTTCCTGGTCAAGAACAAGGTGGTCGGGTATTACCGCATCAAGCCGACCGTGATCAAGCACGTGGATTTCTACGCTGAGACGAAGTTCGAGTGGAAGGAATATCCTCAGAACCAGCCGAGTGAAGCGCTGGAAGTCCTGCGAGCGCTGAAGAACCGTTTGCTCATCTGGATACGCGCCGCGCGTGTGCCGTTTTTCACCGCCAGCATCGTTCCCATCCTCCTGGGCGCGGTCATTGCCCACGGCGACCTGGCGTCCATGGGCGCTGAAACATCATGGAGCTGGTCGATCTTCTTCCTGGCTCTTTTCGGCGGACTCCTGGCCCACGCGGGTACGAACATCTCAAACGATTACTTCGATCACACCAGCCGCAACGATGAGTTCAACAAGCTCTTCAGTCCCTTCAACGGCGGCAGCCGCATGATCCAGGCCGGGCTCCTGCCTCCCTGGAAAGTCCTGCTCGCCGCGTTGATCTGCTTCGGCGGAACCATTGCCATCGGACTGAAACTGAACGCCATCCTCACCGGTTCGGCCTTCGGCGACAGCCCCCTGCTCTGGATCGGAATAGCCGGCGTCGCGCTCGGCCTGCTCTACACCATGTCGCCGGTGCGGTTGGGCTACCACGGCTGGGGCGAGTTGTCCATCGCACTGGGATTCGGTCCGGTCATGGTGCTCGGAACCCACTACGTCCTGACCGCGCCGTACCTGCAATCGGCAGACCTCGCCTGGCACTGGCAGACGCCCCTGCTGGCTTCCGTTCCCGTGGCCATCCTCATCATGCTCGTCGTCTGGATCAACCAGTTCCAGGACGCTCCCGCCGACAAGAAAGCGGGCAAGAACACGTGGGTTGTCCGCCTGGCGGAGCTGGACGGCAACGTGGTGCGCTACGACAGGCCCTTCAAGTATTACATGGTGTTCAACTAAT
>JALUUP010000379.1 GCA_027021285.1 Bacteroidota bacterium
AGTCCGGCGGTGAATTACTACTTCATGTTTGGCTCGGCAATACTGATCGTTCTCATCGGTACGTGGATAACGGAGAGAATCGTGGAACCGCGGCTGGGGAAATACGACGGCAGCGAACCATCGGTCGAGTTGGAACAACTGACCCGGCAGGAGAAGAAAGGACTGGTCTGGGCCAGCATCAGCATCGTCGTCACCCTCTTTCTGTTTGCTGTTCTCACGATACCGGAAAACGGGCTTCTTCGTCACCCCGGACAGAGCATCCTGCATTCCGCTTTTTTCAACGGTCTTATCGTGGCCATCATGCTCTTTTTTCTCATTCCCGGTCTCGTTTATGGTGTCGTAGTGGGAGTGACAAAAAACGACAAGGACGTCATCAAGCAAATGATCGCGTCCATGAGCACAATGGCGACCTACATCGTCTTGGTGTTCTTTGCCGCCCAGTTCGTGTACTATTTTCGCTACTCGAATCTCGGCTTGATCCTGGCGGTGGAAGGAGCGGAGTTTCTCAGAAATATCGGCCTGACGGGGATACCGCTCATGGTGGGGTTCGTTGTCGTGGCGGCTTTTATCAACATGTTCATGGGTTCCGCTTCGGCCAAGTGGGCGATCATGGCGCCGGTGTTCGTTCCCATGTTCATGCTCCTGGGCTATCATCCGGGCCTGACTCAAATGGTATTCCGTATCGGGGATTCGCTCACGAACGTTATTACGCCCATGATGTCGTACTTTGCACTCATCGTGGCTTTCGCAGAAAAGTACGATGAGAATTACGGTATGGGCACCATCATTTCGACCATGTTACCGTATTCAATAGTCTTTGGAATCGCGTGGACCCTGTTCCTGGTGGGGTGGATGCTGATTGGCTTGCCCCTGGGCCCCGACGGCCCTCTGGATTACGTCTTGCCGTGAGGTTTCACGAAGTGATGGCGCCCTGAGTCCAAGGCGAATCGCTAATCAAGGGATTCCTCTTGGAGCAGGAAGTCGTCGAACAGGCAAAGATCGAATTCCCTGAACAACACCAGCCATCCCTCGTGAACGGCGATCCGTAGAGAGCTGGAAACGGCGGTATTGCACGTTCCTTCTTTTTCGCCGAATGCGAGGCGATTGCGTTTCAGCTTGTACCGTAATCCCGACACGGAAACGACGCAGGGACCGCCCGCCGGCATAAGAGAGACCCTGGAACCTTTCACAACGGGGAGTTCGACCGATCCCGTCACAAGGTCGATGCGGTAATGCGGATCCACGCATACCGGGCGCATGTCCGCCGCGTGCCGGAGAAGGATGGAAAGATTCCCAAACGTATGATCCGTCATGCCGCCGGTAGCGCCCGCAACGAGTGCCTTCCGGTATCCGCGTCTCTTCACGTGGAGGATGGCTTTCTCCAGGTCGGTGTCGGTTTGGCGTGCCAGGTGTTTCACCGTTACGCCCGATTTAGCGAACCGGTCCAGGGTTTCCGGAGAAATCGAGTCCAGGTCGCCGATGATGACATCAGGCTTGATGCGAAAGCGGAGAGCGGCATCAGCGCCGCCGTCCGCGGCCACGATGAGGCCGGCGTGGCGGGCGAACGCGACAAGAATTTTCCTTGAAGGGTAGGCTCCGTTGGCGAGTATCAGCGCGTATGATTCGGCGGTCATGAAGGAAAATACCTCCGGCCAGGCCTGGAAAGCAACGGCAATCGCGCTTTTTCCCGCGGGTACAGGCGAGAGGAACCCGGTGTAAAAAGCAGGAGCGGGACTTCTTTCCACCTCCGATATGAGATTGTCACAGGTCCAGTTTCAGGTCGAAAAAGAAATTTCGCTCCGCCCCGACGAAATACTGGTTGCCCTCGCCTGATGCAGCATACAGCCTGTCGAGAAGGTTGTTGATGGTCATACGTA
>JALUUP010000380.1 GCA_027021285.1 Bacteroidota bacterium
GTTATGCGTCCGCATCCGTAACATTTAACGCCATCGTCACCAAGTACCCGGACAGTCACCGTGCTACAGCGGCATACTTGATGGCAGCCGAATCGTACTTCAAAGAATCGAAGTATGACAGTACGATCAAGATCCTCAGACCGATGTTTCTTCTCTATTCGGGAAGCTCGCTACTGCCACGAGCCGCAATTTTGATGGCAGAGTCGTACTCCCGATCCGGAGACGGCTTCAATTCGCTCCTGTCTGCCTTTGTGGCGCTTCAAACGGCGACGGACAGCGATACGGCCGCCGTAGCGCAATCTGCCAGGAATATCATTGCAAGGTGGGGAACTCCGAGGATGTTCGACAGCCTCCTGGTGATTTTCGATGAAAAAAATCTCCGCGATCTCGTGAGCTCCTCTGCGGCAATGTATTCGCGGGGTCAGCCGGCTGGAGGAGCGAAAGAAACGAAGAGGAAAAACGGATCGACCGTCCGTACATATCGAATTGGTGTGTTGATGCGGAAATTCGACAATGAACCGGGAAGAACGGTGGTCCGCGAACTCCGCCAGGGTATTCGGGCAGCGCTGGATCATCGGAAAGATCATCCACGGGTCCGCGTGGATATCGATTCACAGTATTACCGCGATGAAAACGAAATTCATCATATCTTTCGGAAATGGAAGAACGATGACCGCATGATTGCGTGTATTGGCGGTGTATTCACGGAAGATACGAAATCATTGCTTCGGATGTTTGACGGTGCCACGTTGCCAATTCTCATACCGCTCGCAAACGGATCGGGATTGGAAACGGGGGGAATGGCGTTTTTACTCAATTCTTCCCTGCAGGAACGCGCGCGTTCCGCCGCGCTGTTTTGTGCGACGACGCTTAACGCGAACCGTGCCGGTGTGCTTGCTCCCCTGTCCGATCTTGGGAAGAACATGGCAAATGCATTTATCGATGAAGCAACACGCCTGGGTATGCGCGTTCGCGGAGTCTCGTGGTATAAACCCAACACGATGAACTTTATCCCGCACTTCACGTCATTGAAAAATGCGTTGGAAAGCGAAGATACTCTCGATGTTTTGTATGTTCCCCTCGGAGGACTGGGAGACCGCTCGCGCCGGATTATCTCTGCGCTCAAACAAGTCGATTTTCACACGTGTTTGATTGGTTCCGATGAATGGCAGTATTCTCGTTCCGATTGGTCCGTGCTCCTGGACGGTACGAAAATGTATTGCACGGCCAGCATATTTCCTTCGACGGGTACGCCAAAGAGCGATGATCTCACTTCGGGTGCATCGAAAGTTCGGATCAGTGAAGGTTATATTATGGGATACAACGCGATGCGAATCATCATGCGCATGCTTGATAGCGGCGCTGAAACGCGTGTGGAAATAGCGAACGGACTTAAAGAAGCGGGGTTGATCACTGGATTTAAAACAGCTATTTCCTTATCATCAAAAGGACAAAATCTAGCGGTATTGATCCTGCGTTTCGAGGGGAAAGAATTCAAGCTGGAAAAGATCATTGACCGAACGGAAGAAAACAGATGACGTTCAGGAGCCGTTCAGCGATCCTGGATTCTACCACGCGCGGATCAAGGACTGGCCCGAGTCGGAGCGCCCGCGCGAAAAGCTCTTGAAACACGGGCCGGAGGCGCTGAGCAACGCGGAATTGCTTGCCATTCTTATCCAATCCGGCACGGGAAACATCACGGCTCTTGATCTGGCCAAGACGATGTTGACGGAATATTCGGGTTTACCCGGTCTTGCCCGGCGTTCGGTCTCGGAGGTCAAGAGGTTCAAAGGTATCGGGAACGCGAGGGCAGCTATCATCGCCGCTGCTGTCGAGTTGGCGAGAAGGTTGCAAGCCGAGCCGGATGAG
>JALUUP010000381.1 GCA_027021285.1 Bacteroidota bacterium
ATCTTTGTCCTCTCGATAACTCGATCCTGTTTATCACGGTACACTGACCGTCTTCATCGTTGTCGCATCACTGTATTTTTTCCGTTCTCTCTCATCGAAAAAAAATAGTGCGTCACTATGAAGCGCGCACCCTCCCTGTCAATAAAAATACACCACGGCGGCGCTCGTCAAAGGATTTTTTTCATGATTATTGTAAATTCTACAGTTGATTACGCGTATGATCAACCGGCGTCTGTTGATGTAATTGAAGAAGTGTCTGAATCCATTACACGACGTATATCATCATATTGGAGGCGGGTGTTTTTCACCTCATCGGAAAACAACGATGCGTTCATAAGAAATGAAACCAATAAAGAAATACCTCCCCCTTGTCCTCGGCGGCGCGGGTGGGTTCGCCTACTGGTACTTCATCGGTTGTCTCAGCGGAACGTGTCCGCTTACCAGCCAGTGGTGGACCAGCACCGCGTACGGAATGATCATCGGGGCAACGTTCCTGCTTGGAAGAAAAAAGACCCCCGGAGACTGAACCACCGGGAGATTTCACGACCGCGTGTCAGCATAATACGTTCGCGCGACATCCGTTGACAAAGAAAAGTAAACTATTAATCATACAGGAGATTTTATGCGTGCTTTTAGATTTGTTCTGCCCCTGCTCCTCACGGCCTTCATTACGCAGGGATGTTCCGGCGACGGCAAAATACGAAACATCACCGTGCAGGAACTCAAGGCCAAGCTCGATAATACGGATTCACTGCTCGTGCTGGACGTCCGAACGCCAGCCGAGCTCGAAGGTGAACTTGGCCGGCTCAACGGTGTGATCAACATCCCCGTCCAGGTCCTGGAACAGCGCTGGAAGGAACTTGAAAAATACAAGGACCGGGAACTTTACATTATCTGCCGCAGCGGTAACCGCTCGCGTAAAGCAGCCGGGATACTGCTGAAGCACGGTTTTAAGGTGTACAACGTGGAAGGCGGTATGAAGGCCTGGCGCAAAACGTTTGGGAACGCCAACCGGTAGCTGCGTATTTTAACGGCTATGAACCGCCGGTAAGAGTGCTTTTTCGAGGCGGAGGTGTTGTCAGAAGGGACCGGCCACGCGGTGGTGGATGAAACCGATAAGGCATTCATCGCAGCGGTTGCTGCGGCATAAGCCGTGGTACAGCTCCAGCGCTCCTTGCTCGTCACCGGTGTTCCACGGCCGCGGAATACCGAGATCATCCAGTACGCGCCTGGCCGGTGAATGCGCGGCGCGGAAAGGAAACGAGCAGAAAAGACGCAGCGCCGTTGCCTCCGGCATCGTGCAACGTAACGAGAGCCAGGGAACCAGCACGTTGACAATAACGGCGGTGAGGCGCGTTCTTCCGAGAGGGGGCACGCCCGGTTCGGACGGTTGAAAAAGCCCGCGCACTTCCGACGTTATGGTTTCCACGCTCTGGTTTTCCCGTCCCATGCCGCATACACGGCCGCGCCACCCTGCATCCAGGAACCGCGGGATCCACGATGCCAGTATGCGAAGCCGAAGGCGGGGATGATTGAAAGGACGCACGCCGCCCGTCACCCAAGGCAGGCCTTGAACAGGCGGGATGCGATTCCTGAGGCGATCGACCGAGCGGAGCCATGTTTGACGCTCCTCTGCGGATAACGCGACGAGTATGCTCTGCTCGAGACCTGCCGCGACAACCAGAACGGGAAAGAATTCCTTTTCCGAAAACCCCGCGTCTCTCCAGTACGAAAGGGGCAGCCCCCGCGCCAGGCGCTGCATGGGAGCGGCGTTGGCCGCGTACCCCAGCGACCGGGCGCAGTACTCGAACAACACCTGGTATGCATCCTCCCCGCATTTCTCGATCTCCCGAAACCGGTTCTCCATCTCTTCCCGCTTACGTTCGAAACGGGCCGCAGCCATACAGGTGAGCGCCGCGCGCTTTCCATCCCGTGGAACGACGTCGTTCCACGACCGGCACAATAACCCTCGCGTACCAGTCCGGGTCTGAGTCACGGCCTGCGCCAACGCTGGTCGGAACGCGGTTGTGATCTGAGAGGAAAGAACGATTTCCACCGGTGGGAAAAAGACCGAGGAACGAACCGGACAACCGCGACTTTCGGCACGCACCGCACCGCCGGACCATAGAACGACATGAAGCAGAACGCTCCCATACGCCGTGTCAAGGTGATGACCGTGATGGAACCAGTCCTCGGGATTTGCGTGGATCTCGATATCTCCCCGGTGTATCCGCCCGTCTATTTCAAGAACCGCATCACGGATATCGGGCCCAGCGTACCGCCCGCGCTTTCCGGGTTTCACGACCCTCACCCGTTGACCGTCCCTGGACGTAAACACTCTCCCCGGCGTCGCTTCGCGATTCCAGAGTTCCATGACTACCACTTCGGGGACATGTAGCCTGCGCTCGCGCACCGTGTACACACTGCGTACGTGATCCGTCCTGACTCCCGGGTATCGGTATTCGCGCACAATCATGGAACTTCTCCCTTCTCCCGAAACGTTTTCTATGTCGAAAAAATACAACCTTTTCCGGAAAATGTAAATCCACCTCCTTTCAATATCGTAAACAACAGGATGGGATTTGAAATCCATCATTTCTTGAGCTTGGGTGACGTACGACAAAGAGGCTGTCAGACGAAGAGAAAATTACCTCGTGGCCCGCGACCAGGACATCAACTACCTCATGCTTTTCAGCTGCTCCCCTGCCAACCTATTTCAGGCATGGTCAGCCTATCACCTCTTGCCTCTAACCTCCAACTTGCGTCAGGGTGTAAAACTGAATCCCACCCTGAAAAACATCCCGTCCTGCTTGACGGGATTGGGGTGATCCGTCATGAAATGGTCGGGAATGCGGTAGGTTATTTCCGGATCGTCGACGTTCTCGAGATGGTAGTTCCAGCTTTCGGCCACGGAAGCGATCTGGTATCCGGCCATGATAAAGACGTGGTTGAATTCGCCCGTGTAGATCTTGAGCCCCATCCGTGTCGTCACACCCACAAGAAAATTCGACACGACGGTCAGCGGCGAACCCGCGGGATAGCTGTTACCGTCGGGTGCGAGCAAGAAGTAGTCATCCGGGTTCACACCTCCCACCGTTCCCATCTCGCTCCAGATGGAGAAGCCGTGCAGGCCGATGCCGAGAAACGGCGCCACGGGATTGGTCCCTTGCCTGTATTCGGCCTCGAAAACCATCCCGCCGTTGATGGAATTGAGCGAAGACGAAAAAACATTCAACGCTCCTTCCAGCAGAAAATTCATGCGGAACGGCTGGTCAGGAACGTAAACGTGAATTCCCAGGCGTCCGCCGAATGTTACGGCATTTTCCACGGAGGTCTGATCGAGCTCGAAGAAACTGGGAACGCCGCTACCGTCGAGCTCGGCACTCGTTTCAATGGAAATCGTTTTCGCCCGCATGCGGAAGGGCTCGGATCCGATAAACACCTGCCCCATCGGCTGGAACTTGACCTGACCCCGCGTAAGCTGCCAGGCAGACATCACCATGAGAATGATGTACATGACGCGCTTCATGGCATCCTCGCTTGTTACTCCGCGACCCGGGCCCGCATGGCGGCAATGTACGCAGCGTAGTCGCCGGAGGAAAAGACCGCGGAACCCGACACCGCCATATCCATTCCGGCCCGGTACAGGGCGCCAACGTTGTCGACCGATACCCCCCCGTCCACCTCGATCAGGAGATCGTCACGCCCCGCCTGCTCCCGCAGGAATGCAACCTGTCGCACCTTCGTGTAGGTACGCTCGATGAATTGCTGACCCGCGAATCCCGGGTTTACCGACATGACCAGCACCAGATCCACGTCGCCGATCACGTGTTCCAGCGTCGAAACCGGCGTGGCTGGGTTGAGGCTTACACCGGCCTTCATGCCCAGGTCGCGGATCGCATGTACCGTCCTGTGAAGGTGGGGACACGCTTCCTGGTGCACGGTCAGGATCCCCGCTCCAGCCCGGGAAAACGCCTCGATAAACCGGTCGGGATCGGCAATCATCAGGTGAACATCCAGTGGGACGCGGGCAACCTTGTTGATTGCGTCCACCACGAAAGGACCGATGGTAATGTTGGGTACGAAACGGCCGTCCATGACGTCGACGTGGAGCATGTCGGCGCCGGCCGCTTCCACAGCGGCGACCTCTTCGGCCAGGCGGGAAAAATCCGCGGAGAGAAGCGAAGGAGCGATAAGGAATTTTCGCGGATCCATCATTCCCTCCCTTTATTGACGGGAACCCTGGTGAAGACGAGGTCGGCGGGCGACCAGCGACTCATCTCCGCGAACTTTTCTCCATCGACACGCGTGACCTTTCCCTCGGTAGAGCGAATGAACGCGGTAAGAGTGAGAGTGGTGTCCCTCAACGTGAACACCATCTCCGTGCGAAACGACGCTTTGCCATCCAGGGCCGTATCCTTGTACACCACGTACGCCGTATCGGCGAAGCGCCAGTTCCATGGCTCCGCTTCCAGCAACCCCTCCTGGCGCAGGTTCGCCACGTGATCGGCGTTGAATTCCACCTTTGCCCCTCTGGGGTTGACCCACTGGCCCAACACGCGCTCGTTGGAATCGGACCCGCAGGCTGAAACCCCAAGGACAAGCACGAACATTGCGAATGTCATTTGTCTCATGTATCTGCTCCTGAAGAAGATGGCACGGCGGTCCTCGTTTCCATGTACGACCAGACGGCGCTCTCGATCGCATCGAGATCGATCCCGGAGATGCATTCCAGATCGTACGGGCACTCCCGCTTCCAGCAGGGAGAGCACTCCAACTTTTCCTGGTAAAACTTTTTTCCCCTGTCGTACACGTCGATTTCCGCGTGGCAACTCAAACCGAACCAGGCCAGCACGTATTTCCCGAGTCCGATGGCAATGTGCATCCCCAGCGTATCGCCCGTGATCACCACGTCGGCCAGGTTTTCATAACAGATCCCTCGCCGCAATCCTTCGGTCGTGGGCGTGTTGACGACCTTTATTCCCTCCGCAGCCGCCATCTCCGCGATGCGTGCGTTGCGCCCGGTATCTTCCCGCCCTCCAAGCAACAGCAGGCGTATCCCGGGACGACGGGACAACCGCCGGATGAGTTCAAGGTGTTGTTCCACCGTCATTTTCTTGTTGGGAAACAAGTCCGAACACCCCGTATTGAATCCCACCACGAGATCGGCTTCCTCCAGACCCCACTCGCGCTTTTTCTCCCGGCAGTATGTTTTTTCCTCCGGGCTCAGCGCCAGGACATACTCCGCCCGCGTGTAGGGCAGTTTCCAGGCCTCGGCCAGGATGTCCTGGCCGGTGCGGGTGTTGCGGCGGAACTTGAGATCGTCGTCGAGCCCCAGCCGGAAGCTATACGCCGCTTCGGGATTCGCGGGTATGATCTGCCCGCCCGTGTTGAGCCGGAAACCCCGCACTTCGCGGGTCCGGAGGGTATTGACAAAGGCGCAAGCCTCTACGGACTTGTCCGCGTTAAGAACGAGATCGAACTCCATTTGTTGCAAGACCATGCGCTGTTCGTCCGTCCACGGATAGACCCGGTGCAGAAAGGGATTACCCTCCAACAGCGGCAGAGATGCTCGCCTTGTTATCCAGGACACTGTTGACTCCGGATACGCCCGCCGGAGGCCTTCGAGCTGAGCCGTGGTCATGAGAACCGCTCCCATGGCATCCAGACTTACGATCAGGATGCGAACACCAAACGGCCGTGGTTCCTGGCATTGCTCGGTGCAATCGACGCCGGGGTAACACGGTTTGTACCCGGTGAAGGTCTTGCAGTCACGGTATTTCAATGTTGAACTGTCCGTCACGGGGAGGTCCGTTTCATAAACGAAACATATCCGTCCCGGCTCATTCGTTCGCCCGCTTCCGAGGCCCGGACGAAAAAGAGGGGGAGCGAAGTTTGATATTCGCCTTTCATCATCTATATTTTCATCTTTGTTGTATGCACGAGCGGTACCACCATGAGCAAATATACGAATCGCATTCCACATAAAGGACATCACGACTGGGCTCTCATTCTCGGCGCTTCTTCCGGGTTCGGCGGGGCCACGGCGCTGGCGCTGGCCACGGCCGGTTTCCATGTCTTCGGCGTCCATCTGGATCGCCAGGCCACCATGAAGAACGTGGAAGCCATTATCGGGGGCATCGAGGAGCGGGGGCGCAAAGCGGTGTTCTTCAACATGAACGCCGCCGACCCCATCAAGCGGGAAGAAACCCTGGACGAGATCCGGGAACGCTTCCTTTCCGACAAGCGGGCACACGTCCGTGTTCTCTTCCACTCGCTCGCGTTCGGCACACTCCGTCCTTTCATATCCGAAATCCCCGAGGAGATGATTACCAAGGCGCAAATGGAAATGACCATGGATGTCATGGCACACTCCCTCGTGTACTGGACCCAGGGCCTGATCAAGCGGGGGCTCATGGAAAACGGCGGCCGTATCATCGCCATGACAAGCGAAGGCGGCAGCATTGCCTTGCCTTTTTACGGAGCCGTGTCTTCCGCCAAGGCCGCGCTCGAATCCCACATTCGGCAACTTGCGGCCGAGCTGGCTCCGCGGGGTATCACCGCCAACGGCCTGCTGGCGGGGATAACCGACACGCCCGCCCTGCGCAAGATTCCCGGCGCACGGAACATGATCAAGGTAGCTCGGCGCAAGAACCCGTTCGGTCGCCTGACCCGCCCCGAGGACGTCGCGGAAGCGGTGGTCCTCCTGGTCATGGAAGGGGCGCATTTCATCAGCGGCAACATCATCGGTGTGGACGGAGCCGAGAGCAAGGTTGCGTTCGTCGGCCAGAAATACCCGCACGAATCCGGCGCAGGCAACCGCTAATGGCGCGAAACATCATTTCCGCAACAACAACTTTACTCATCCACAACCAGTTATTACACAGACATGAACAGATTTGAATTCACCGAAGAGCAAAACATGCTCCGCGAAATGGTGCGCGATTTCGTGGACAACGAGATAAAACCGCGCGCGAACGCCATCGACGCCGAGGAGGAAATCCCGCAGGACCTGATCCGCAAGATCGCCGAAACGGGATTGCTGGGCACGGTCTTTCCCGAAGAATACGGCGGAGGCGGGTTCGGCGAGGTCGGCTACTGCATCGCCCAGGAGGAAGTGGGCCGCGGCTGCCTTTCCACGGCAACCTTCATCGGGGCGCACCAATCCATCGGCACCAACGCCATCTACCTGGGCGGTTCAGAGGAACTGAAGAAAAAGTACGTTCCGCCCCTGGCGCAGGGAGAGAAGATCGGCGCCTTCGCCCTCACCGAGGCCCAGGCGGGCTCCGATTCCTTCAACGTGCGTACGCGGGCGCGCAAGGAAGGCGACCACTGGGTGCTGAACGGCGAGAAATTGTGGATCACCAACGGCTCCATCGCCGACGTCGTTTCCGTGTTCGCGCGCACCGAGCGCGGGATTACCGGTTTCGTGGTCGAAACGCAATGGGAAGGATTCGAAGCCGGACCGAAGGAAAAAAAGCTCGGCATCCGGGGCAGCGTGACCAACGCCATTTCGCTCAAGGACGTGAAGGTGCCCGACGAAAACATCATCGGGAGCGATGGCAGGGGATTCCTGGTCGCCATGAAAACGCTGGACGCGGGGCGGCTCGGACTCGGCGCCTGCTGCGTCGGCGCGGCAAAGGAAATGCTGGAACACTCCGCCAAGTACGCGAAGATGCGGCGGCAGTTCGACGCTCCCATCGCGTCCTTTGAAGCCGTGCAGTTCATGCTGGCGGAAATGACCACGCTTGTCTACGCCATGGAGAGCATCGTCTACCGCACCGCCGCTGATTACGACGCGGGAAAGAAAGTTGCCGGCCAGGCGGGAATCGTGAAGCTGTTTTGCTCGGAAGGACTGGACAAGGTCGTGGACCTGGCCCTCCAGGTGCACGGCGGCATCGGTTACAGCCGCGAACTGCCGGTGGAGCGCTTTTACCGCGACAGCCGCATCAACCGCATCTTCGAAGGCACGAATGAAATCCAGCGGCTCGTCATCGCACACGATATCCTGAAGAAAAACGGGCTCTGGAAATACTGATAACGCGGGAATGCCTATCCCGACCGGCCCCTTGCGGCCGGTTTACCTTTTCCAACAAATGGATTCCCCGCGAGGAAAAACCGCCACGGCAGATCCACGCTGTCGCGAATACCGACGCGGGGCGAGGCGGCGATTGTTCCCCTCGCGTACCCTGCATCACGGCGAATGGTTATGGAACCGTCGAGGAGGGAAAGACCGTTGTGGCGGCGATCCACCGCAAAAGCCTGGCAGACCTTGGCCGGCCCGTTGGTGACATCTTCCGCCCGCCTGGCCGCAGGACGCCGCCGCCGGATGATGTCCAGTCCCGCCAGGGGTTCCACCGCCCGGATCAGCACCGCCGCCCCGACCCCTTCCCTTTCCGTTACCACGTTCATGCAATAATGCATGCCATACGTGAAGTACACGTAGAGAATTCCACCTTCCCTGAACATGACCTCGTTGCGTTTCGTCTTTCCCCGGTACGAGTGAGCGGCGCGGTCGCCGTCCTGGTGATACGCTTCCGCTTCCACGATGCGCCCCGCCACCAGCGCCGGCCCCTCGGTGGAAACCAGCACAGCGCCCAGCAAGTCCCGCGCGACGTCCAGAGTGGGCCGAAGATAGAAAGCGCGGC
>JALUUP010000382.1 GCA_027021285.1 Bacteroidota bacterium
ATAACAACTCGTCGTTTGAGCCGCTCCCGTCATGGCGAGGATGCTGATACGCCGAAGGGCGCCGTTATCCCGACGTACCGCCTTCACGTTCCAAGAAACGATAAGTGAATCACCAGGCGTCAATTCTTTTTGCACAGGTATTTTCAATGCGTGTTCTCCATCTCCCAGTGTTGTACCGGGGGGCAACGTGATCGTCACGCGAATGTCTCGCGCCGCCGCCACGCCATGATTCGACAGCGTAGTAGCCACGGTGAAAGGATTCCGTTCGTAAACTCCCCGGGAGTAATCGAAATGTAACGTGTCCCCCGGCTCGGTGGAAACCAGGCACGAGATGCTGGACTGCGGCAGCGCTGGAATTTCAACGACAACTGTACACGCCACGTCGTCCCCGCCCTCGGAACTCACCACGACCTTGATCGCCACCGGACCACCCGCCGAACGGGACTTCGCGCGCAGAAGCCAGGTCCATCGCGCCGTATCGCCCGCGGACAGAACGGGAGCAATTTCCACCCGTGACGGCGTTACCGGTTCTACCACGACGTCAGGACTTTGAGGAATGACCACTCCTGTTACACGTGCTATTTGATCTGATCCCGGATTACGGACGATAATGGAAACACGAAACGGGTTGTCGAGATACTCCAGGCGTTCAGGGTCCACCCGTAACGTGTCGGGCGACACGCTGCATTGCAACAACAGCGGCGCTTTCAACGCCTCGGGCACGCGGATGCTTGAACAACATTGTCCGCCTTCACCTTCCGAGTCCCGAACAGATACACATAAATCGAGCGACGCGGCATCCTGTCTTTTCAACGCTTTCAATCGCCACGTTATTATCGCGCTTTCTCCCGGCTGAAGGTCGCGAACGCTTTTTATCATCGATTCGCCAGAGGCAAGTTCGACCCCGGGAGGAAGAGCGAGCGTCGCTTCGACGCCGGTACCAATCTTGGCCGCAACATTCCGGATTGTTGCTTTCAAGAGGAAAGGATCAGGCAGGTAGCGACCGCTTTCATATGTCAACTCCCGAGGAGCATCACACGTAACGGCATACCGTATTTCGGGAAAAGCGGGGACGAACACGGGTATGCGACATTCCCCGATAACAGTATTCCCCCCCAACCCACCGTTCCCCTGCACCTGGAAAATGAGAGTGTCAACACCACCGGGCCGCCGTTGCAGCGCCCGGAGCTCCCAGGAATGTTGAACCGATTGCAAGGTATCGAGCCGTCCGATCTCCACCACGGATGATTCCAGCGGCGTGAATCGGGGCGGCCCGACAAAGATCAATTTGCAATTCTCTGCATGAGCGGCTCCGCGATTCTCTACTGTCGTGGTAACGGTAAACGGGTTCGGCCGATAGTCATTGGACGAAACATCAAATACAAGACTGTCCGGTGTCGCCGAACATTTCATGTAAAAATCGGGGTAAGCCGCTGATTCAACCCATATCGGCAACTGGCAGACCGTCGGGGGAACGCCGTTGGAGAGAACGACGATGCGCACCGTATCATAACCGGATCGCACGCGCGGATGCACGCGAAGTTGAAACGTTGCGCTTGCAGCCTCGCCGCTTTCCAATCTCGTTGCCAGGAGGCGAAGCGCGCCTCGCGGATCTTCGATATTGAAACGACTGTCCTGGATCACGTACGCGACGATACTATCCAATGGCCAATTGCTGTTATTCGTGACGTCAAGAACAATGGGGAACACGGCGGGGACATACACGGAATCAATAAACCGGATAGAATCCGGGCCGGAAAGTGAACAGGCAAGCGACGGTTTCCCCGCTGCCTGGAGAAACAGCGGATACGAACACTCGAACCAACGATCGCCCAGCGAAGAACTTCGATAGCGAACCT
>JALUUP010000383.1 GCA_027021285.1 Bacteroidota bacterium
ATACCTGCTCGTCAACACCCTGGCGGCGAAGTACCGGAATATCTACGCCGTCGGCGACGACGCGCAGAGCATCTACGCTTTCCGCGGAGCGGACATCCGGAACATCCTGGATTTCCGAAACGATTACAAGGACGCTCGGCTCGTCAGGCTGGAGCAGAATTACCGGTCCACCGGGCACATTCTGGCGGGCGCGGACGCGGTCATCCGCAGGAACAAGGACCAGATTGACAAGAAGCTGTGGACGGAAAATCCCGACGGGAACCCCATCACCATCGTCGAGTGTCTCGATGAGAGCGACGAGGCGATGAAGATCGTGCACGTGATCCAGGAGCAGTGCCGGAAACACAAGTTCCAGTTGCACGATTTCGCTGTCCTGTACCGCATTAACGCCCAATCGCGGGCGATCGAGGATGGGTTGCGCCGAGCGGGCATTCCGTACGTCATCGTCGGGGGAACGGCGTTTTACCAGCGCAAGGAAATCAAGGACATCCTGGCCTACCTGCGTCTCATCGTCAACCCGGCGGACGATGAAAGCTTGCTTCGTATCCTTAATGTTCCTGCGCGGGGCATTGGAGCCACGACCCAAAAACGGCTCAAGAATTTCGCGCGGGAGAACGGCATGTCACTGTTGGAAGCCGCGCGACGGGTCGGCGAGATTACGGCCATAAACGCGGGTATTGCCGGACGCGTGTCGCAGTTCGAGAAGCTGATTTCGAAATACATCTCGCTTCGCGCCGAGATGTCCGCGGGGGAGCTGGCGCGGTCGCTGGTGGACAGCCTGGAATTGATTCCGTTGCTGAAGATGGATGGGACGCCGGAATCCCAGTCGCGAATCGAGAACATCCAGGAGCTTCTTTCCGCAATAACGGACTACAACGCGCGCGAAGAAGAAAATACGCTTGAGAGCTTCCTGGCCGAGGCAAGCCTGGTGGCCGAAATCGACATGTACGACAGCACCAGCAACGCTGTGACCCTGATGACCCTGCATGCGGCGAAGGGACTGGAGTTTCCGTCGGTCATCATTGCCGGGGTGGAAGAGGGCCTGCTGCCGTCGAACATGAGCCGGCAGAACGATGAAATCGAGGAAGAGCGTCGATTGTTCTACGTCGGGATGACGCGCGCACAGCGCGAACTGCACATCACCCGCGCGCGGTACAGGACGGTCTATGGTGAACGGCTGGAGCAAATTCCTTCGCGCTTTCTTGAAGAAATCGGTGAAGAGCACTCGCACACGATCTTTTCGACCCGTACCAGGAATCGAAATGGAGGCCAGGCGCGCCGGAAACCTGCACGCCCGCGTCGAGCCAATACCCGGTCCCTGTACGATCAGGAGACAGCCTCGTCATATTCGCAGGAGTCGGAAATCTATGTCGGGCAGGATGTCTATCACCCGACGTTTGGCCGCGGGAGGGTCATCATGCTGAAAGGCGCGGGCGTGAACATGCGCGCCGACGTGGATTTCGATTCCGTGGGGAAGAAAACGCTCGTGCTCCGGTACGCCGGCCTGCGGCCCGTATAGACGGGCCCCGCGGGACGTTTCTTTTGTAGGTACATTCATTCCAACTCATTTCCGGTCGAAGCATTGAGCCGATTTGCCGACATCGCGGTTCCGGGAGTTCCCCACGACACGTTGAGCTACTCCGTGCCCGCGGGCATGGAAAACGCCGTTGAGCCCGGTTGCAGGGTCATGGTTCCGCTGGGCAGGCGCTCCGTTGTCGGGTATTGCATCCGTCTCTCGGATACGCCGCCCGGTTTCAAGACCCGGCCGGTAACGGAAGTGGTGGACGAGGAGCCCATCCTGTCCGGCGAAGTGCTTCGGTTGGTGAAGTGGGTCGCGGACTACTATTGTTGCCG
>JALUUP010000384.1 GCA_027021285.1 Bacteroidota bacterium
CGCCGTGATTCCCGGGACCGCTTTCAATCAGGGAAAGCGCAAGGAATCCAATCGTGTGTAGTGTCGTCAATATCATTATTCTCCTGCAATTCTGTTACCGGGGTGGTACGGATCGAAGGGCTGTTCCGTTCCATTCATCAGGTCACGCACGGCCCGGAAAACGCTTTCCGCCCGGATATCGCTCATTTCAGAGGAAGGTGGGCAAATAATTCCGGCGCGCGTCGTCAAAGGGGCCCAACGCCTGGCTCCCGTGACTCCTTCCAGGGCGGGATATATCCCCACCACTGCCGTTCCGGAGGCTGCCGCAAGATGCAGCGGGCCGGTAGAATTGCCGATAAACACCGACGCCAGTGAAAAAACCGCGGCGAGTGTCACGAGATCGACTGGCGGCAACAAGGGAAAAGCGTTTCCACAGCCGCCGGCAACGACCTCCCGCATCATTGCTTCCTCTTTCTTCGTTCCCGTCACGAGCATCCGCACGGCTGGCAGGCGTTCGGCGACGAGAGCCGCCAGTTTTCGAAAACCGGGCGCGGTCCACGCCGGCGCGGATTTTCCCGAGCCGGGATGCAAGACAATGAACTTGTCCGGATCGACACCGGCATCCCGCAACAATGCACGGGCGCGCTCGCGATGCCGAGACCCGATAGTCAAACGGGGAAACGGCGGTTCATCCACGACTACCCCGAGCTGCTTCAACAGATTGACATTGTACTGCGCTTCGTGAGAATCAGCAGACTTCCGATGTTCGAAATGCCGATGGGTAAAGCGGTACGAGTACCACCTGTACCCCGTACCGATGCGCACGGGAATCCCGGCACGGCGGGCAGCCAGCGCGAGGTCGGGTCGGGGAAAAGCGAAAACGGCGGCGGAAAATTTTCCCGCCGCCATCATGCTCTCCCATGTATGCCGGTTGCGCTCGTCGAATTCGATCACCTCGTCCACGCCATCGGCTATCGTCAAGACAGGGGCCGGGTATCCCCCGACTCCATAACATACCCGTATTTGAGGATCGTGCCGTTTCAACGCACCGGCAATCGGCAGGGACAGGAGAACGTCACCAAGGCGGTCGGTACGCAGAACGAGGACGCGATCGGGCATTACTTCAGCCGCTGCAACGCCTCCTTGGCCCTGACGGCGTTATCGTCATCGGGATGCGCCGCGATCAGTTTTTCCCAGACCTCGCGCGCCTTATCGAATTTATCCTCCGAAGCATACAGAGCGCCGAGGTTGTACATGGCCGTCGCATTATCGGGTTCGATACTGAGTATCTTTTTCGTCAGTTTCATCGCCTCTTCGCTGTTACCCATCATAAAATGCGAGACGGAAAGATCCAGCATGGCATTGACGGCTTTTGGATTCGCCTTGAGATAGAGATTGAAGTACTTGATCGACTCCTCGGCGCGGTGACCATCTCGCAGCAATCTGGCCAGTTCCAGGGCCGATTCCAGGTCTGAGGGGTCTTTCTCGACGATCTCTTTCAAGTTATCAACCCGCTTGTAATAGTCCTCGCGAACATTGGCCGCGCTCGGACCTTCCGCTCCGGGGGCTCCATCCTGCTGTGCTCCCATTTCGGGATGGCCCTCAGGCAAGCCGGCGGCTGCGTCGGCAGGTGCTGAGGAATCCTGATCGAATGCAAGGAATAACACTACTCCGACGAGAACGACTGCGAACGCAAGATAAAGGTATTTCATATTCATGATCATCTCCTTCAACTACTCGATTTACCAGATTATAAAAGTACAAATTTTTACGGATATAACGTTGAACATGTCGATCGGTATTTGAGTTCATCGAGGTGAAGTGAATAGATATTCCTGCGCTTCTTGCTTGACAAGGTATCGGGAGCTATCTTTCACTACCCTGAGAATGGGTTGTTTTTATGGCATTTCTCGTAACCGCGCGAAAATATCGTCCCCAGCTTTTCAGCGAGGTCGTCGGACAGGAGCATATCGTCAAGACGCTGGTGAATGCGATTCGATCCAATCGCATCGCCCACGCGTATCTGTTTTGTGGTCCGCGTGGAATCGGGAAAACAACAACGGCGCGGCTTTTCGCCAAGGCAGTCAACTGCCCGGACGTTCGCGAAGCCGAGCCGTGCAACACCTGTGATACGTGTCTCCAGATTTCGGAAGGCCGGCACATCGACGTTCTCGAGATCGACGGAGCGTCCAACCGGGGAGTGGGAGAAATCAGGAACCTGCGCGAAGGTGTCCGCTATGTTCCCACCAGCGCAAAAAACAAGGTGTACATCATCGATGAAGTACACATGCTGACCCCGGAGGCGTTCAACGCGTTGCTGAAGACGCTGGAGGAACCCCCTTCCCACGTCATCTTTATCCTCGCCACGACGGAACCGCACAAGCTTCCCCCGACAATCATGTCGCGGTGCCAACGGTTCGACTTTCGGCGTATGCGCGTGGATGAGATCGTTTCGCAGTTAAAACACATCGCAAAACAGGACGGGATACACGTCGAGGAGGACGCGCTTGTGACCATCGCCAGGAAGGCGGATGGGTCCATGCGCGACGCCCAGAGCATTTTCGACCAGGTCGTCTCATTCAGCGAGGAAGGCGTCACGAGCGTTGCCGTCCGCGACGTGTTGCACCTGGTTGACCGCGAGTATTTCTTCCGGTTGACCAATCTCATAAAAGAAAAGGATACCAGAGGTGGATTCACATTCGTTGAGGATGTGGTGAGCAGTGGGTATGACATACAGGAATTTCTGATTGGCGTGGAAGAACATCTGCGGAATCTCTTCGTGGCCCGCAGTACGGGCGAGACGCGCTTGATTGAAACCGGTGAGCAGGAACGGGAGCGATACAAAGAGGAAGCGCACAACTTCCCGGAAAGCGATCTCCTCCGTCTTCTCAACATCGTTTCGAATGCGAAGCAGTCGGTCCGGTTTTCCAGCCAGCAGCGGATCGTGTTTGAAATCGCGGTGATGAAGATGATCAAGATGACGAGCACCGTGGAGCTTCACGATCTTATCAACAAACTGGGTTCATCACCAGACGCGCCATCCGCGGACAGTTCCAGGAGTGGTTCGGGCAATGAAACGGTATCGCCGGGTCTGTTCAATCAGGTCTCGGAACCCGGGAAAAGCAACTATGCTTCAAGGAAAACGGTATCGCGTCCCGCGCCGGTTTCGATGCGCGGCGACAGTGAACCTGTCCTGGGCAGCATTGCCGAACGGTGGACGCAGTTTGCAAAGAATGTCCAGTCGGAAAAACGCACTCTGGGTTTGAACCTCGGACTGTGTACGCCGGTTACCGTCAAAGGCGAAAACATCAACATCGCCTGTAACGACGAATTCTGCATGCAGCAACTGAGCCAGGAATACGAGCTTATCCGAAAGCAGTTCCAGGAGTACTTCGGAATAAACCTGGTTCCGCGTTTTCATGTCGCTCAGGGCACCCTCCCAGGCGCTCCCACATCCTCATCCGATCCGCCACATCCCATCGTGAAAACGATCATTGACGAACTCGACGCCGAATTGCTCCCGTAACCGCATACCCGGCGCACTACGTTTTTATAAGACTTACTATCAAGAGCTATGTTTGAAAAAAAGATCAAAGCCATCGTGGGCGATATTTCCAAAAACGCCCAAACCAAGTTCCAGTGCCGCATTTCCGTCGAAACGACGGTTGAAGAAATCGGCCTGATCCAGGCCGGGACCCTCATCGCGGCGGAAAACATCTTCCATCATGCAAGAAACCCGCGGTATTGCATCTTGCAAGTGATTTCCTCCTTTCCGGAAAAACAAACCCGCCGAAGCACCGGAAAGATCCAACTTTCCTGCCAGGGCGCTCCCCTCGGCATCGAGCTTCACATAGAGAAGCCGCGGTCGAAAGCGCCGGTCGTCGAAGTCAGAGCAGCCGACACCGTGCCATTGTACGAAGCGGAGGCATTCGTTCTCGACAGCGAAATGACACGCACCGTCTTGCACCATCTCGCCCCGGAAAGTCGAAGCAAGGGAAACGGATCCCGGATCGATATCGGTACATGCGCCCCGAACCCGGAGGTCAACGTCGGCGTGGACGCGATGTCGCTCATCCGTGGCAACGCGGCGATCATCTCCGCCAAACCGCGGGCGCGCACGAGCATAACCAACACGCTCATCCATGCACTGCTTACGGGCACCGAGCAACTTGTTCACATCGTGTATTGCGACGTGAATTACACCGGCACCCTTTCGCTTGCGCACGAGTTCGGCGATAACGAGCATGCCATGCTCCTCGGTCTGAACGACCGCTTTCTTCCTTCCTCCGTCTTCAGTGCGCTGCGGAATCCATCGGACCGGCAAATGTTCAAGCGGGCGGTGTTCGATTACCTGGACATGATGATCCTCCCCAGTATCATGGAGAGCCGGCGCAGGGATTTCACCTACCCCATCGCCAACGCCATGAGAAAAAACCGCGTCAGTGTGTACCGGCCCCACGAGCCGACGGTCAACGAGTTCATCAACGAAATCAGGGTTGACCTCGTCGACGGCCTTGACGAAGACGGCGTCACCATCGTAACCGAGCTGATGAACGGCATCTCGAATCACTTCCAGGGCGAGCGATTCAACGACCGCAACGTCTCCGATATCGTTGACATGATCGACGAAACCAGCCACGACGTAAAATCGCCGTCCATTCGGCGCGCGCTGCTGGATTTGCGCAACGAAATCCAAACGCAGTTCGAATCCATATCCAAGGATATCCCCGCGTCGGCAAGGGTCACGGTCGAAGACATGGTCAAGCGTTTGAACAGCGAACATCATTCCAGCCTTACAATCGCGCAGGGACAACGAGGCACGGATATCCTGCGCTTCGTGAGCACCATCCTCCAACGCTTGACCGAGGAACGCCTCCGCCACCTGAAAACACGCACACCGGTCTTGTTCATCTTCAACAATGCCGATGAATACCTCACGCGCAACGGCGGCGGCGCATACCGGGAAGCGGGCACGGAACGCTTCGTGGACATCTTGAACACGATACTCACCGCCGGCAGGCGACATGGAATCGGGTTCGTCCTGACGCTGGAAAATTCGGCCTCGCTCGACCTGTTCCTCGCCCGGAAGATCCAGGCGTACTTCATCGGGCCAATCCGCTTCGTGGACGACCTCCAGCAAATAGAGAAGTTGCTGAACGTTTCACAAGATCTGATCCAGGATGCGGTGACATTCGAGGATGGCTTCTGTCTCTATACGAATTCCATGAGCCCGTACCAGCGCCGAGTGCCGCTTCCCGTGACCTTCCCCACCAACATCCAAACCCTTCATGATTTCCTCGATGCCTTTCTTGCTAAGCAGGAACAGCTTCGACAGGAGCGAGAGCGAGAGGAACGGGAGCGAAAACTGCGAGAGGAACATATCCGGCAACAGGAGAAGAAACAGCGCCGAACCTCCTCATCGAGACGAAGACGGGAACCGGAGACCTCGACGGAGTCCGAGCCTGATGCATCTGCCCAACACGACGAGGAAACGCAGACACCAACTGTCAGACGCGCCACGAGCGGATCGCGATCCAGAAGGTCGTCGCGTTCCAGGACCTCGGAACAATCTTCCTTCTCCACGACGTCCAGCGATGAATCTCCGGATCAAGACAACCAGCAACAAGAAGAGCGTACAACGAGCACGACCAAATCGCGCGGTTCGCGGTCCGGGCGACGAACCCGTTCCCGAAGGCCTGCGACTTCTTCCGAACCAACCGGGCAAGAACGACAAGAAACCGGGGCGGAGACAGTAACGACTCGCTCCGTCGAGGAAGAGCCGGAGCCGGCTCCAACCGCAAGCGAAAGCGAGAAATCCACCTCCAGGTCCCGCCGTTCGTCGCGTTCGGGACAACGGCGTTCCTCTTCAGCCCGTTCCCGGAAAAAACCCGCGGATTCATCAAAGAACCCCGAGCAGGACAAACCTTTATCTCCGACGGAAACAGCGACGGACGACTCCACGTCGGGTAAATCGGAACCGCCAACAGCCGCAAGTGAAAGCACAGGAACGGAAGAAACAACATCCACGACCCGGCGACCGTCGCGGCCGAGACAGCGGCGCTCTTCTTCCCGTTCCCGGAAAAAACCCGCGGATTCATCCGAGGAGTAACGGTGTTCGACGTCAGTCCCGACCAGGTGGATGCGCGGATAAAAGAGATCCTCGGCCGATCGGGTCTTGACCCGGGGACTCGTCTCTTGTGCATGGCGGGTTCGTTTGTCGCGAGCCATGCCCCTGAAAAAGTCGTTTTTCTCAAACCCTGGTTCGAGGAATTCGCCGTCTCGGAGCGTGAAATCGTGGAGACCCTCCTGCAGTGCTACCTGTTCGCGGGATTCCCTCCCGTCATCGAAGCGTTCCACCATCTCGCGTTTGTCGCTCCGCCATCAAAGGCGGAACCATACGACGTGGTAAAGTTCCGGGCGCGTGGCCTGGACACGTGCCGCGTCGTGTACGGGAAGAACTTCGTGCGCCTATTGCCAAGGATAAGGGAACTGAACACGGACCTTGCGGAGTGGATGATTGTCGAAGGGTACGGGAAAGTCCTGAGCCGGCCCGGACTCGCGTTGAAAACACGGGAATTGATCAACGTCGCCATCCTCGCGGCGGCTGATTGGCCGCGGCAACTTCATTCCCACGTATTGGGCGCGTATCATGCGGGCGCCTCGCCGGAGGAAATCCGGGAAGTTCTCTGCCACCTCGATCTCATCCAGGACCACGACACGATCGAACGACTCCGACAGCTTGCCGAGGCCGTTCTCAACCGGAGAACGTAAGCGATGAAGTTGATTTCATGGAACGTCAACGGGATTCGCGCCGCTGCCAGGAAAGGTTTCCTCGATTATCTTCGCGACGAGGACGCCGACGTGGTTTGCGTCCAGGAAACGAAAGCGCGCGAAGCGCAGCTCGAGCCGGAGCTCCGGCAGCCCCCGGGTTATTCCGTCGCGTGGAATTCCGCGGACAAACCCGGCTACAGCGGTGTCGCCACATTTTGCAAGCGAGAGCCCGCCGCCGTTGCATTTGGCATCGGCGAACCGCGATTCGATGCAGAAGGTCGGATCATCGCCACCGACCACCGTGATTTCATCCTGTTCAACGTGTACTTTCCCAACGGCCAGCGTGATCACGGCCGATTGCAGTACAAGCTCCAGTTCTACGAGGCGTTTCTGAAACATTGCATGAAATTGCGTCAACAGGACAAAAGCATTATTATCACCGGGGATTTCAATACCGCGCACCGGGAAATCGACCTGAAGAATCCGAAAGCAAATGAGCAGACCTCCGGTTTCCTCCCCGAGGAAAGAATATGGATCGATCGTTACCTTGATCACGGATTCGTGGATACGTTCCGCGCGCTGTGCGACGAACCCGGCCACTACACGTGGTGGACGTACCGCTACAACGCCCGGGCGCGAAACATCGGGTGGCGCATCGATTACTTCATGGTCAGCGAAGACCTGGCGCCGCGGGTGCAGCGGTCCTACATGCGACCGGAGATCCCGGGTTCGGATCACTGCCCAATCGTGCTTGAACTGGAATGAACTTTCAGCAGGCGGGGGCGGGATTTCCCAACGAAATCGCCTGACACTCAATCGCAGGAGCAGACATGGAACGGCTATTCCTCATCGATGGCATGGCAATCGCCTATCGCGCGTATTTCGCTTTTATCAACAGGCCCCTGAAAAACAAGGAAGGTCTGAACACCAGCGCCGTTTACGGTTTCGTGTCAACCCTGTTCAAGATTCTCGACACGGAGAACCCAGAACATATTGCCGTGGCCTTCGATTCGAAAGAACCGACCTTCCGTCATAAGAAATTCCCGGAGTACAAGGCGACTCGCCAGGCGATCCCCGATGACTTGATCCCCCAACTGGGTTACCTCAAGGAGGTTGTCGAAGCAATGAACATCCCGGTCGTGGAAATACCCGGCTGGGAAGCCGACGACATCATCGGGACATTGGCCCGCAAGGCTGAAAAAGTCGGGTACGAAACGTTCATGGTGACGCCGGACAAGGATTTCATGCAGCTCGTGTCCGATCGCGTCAAACTTTACCGGCCTTCCCGCACCGGCAACGATTTTGAAGTCATCGACGTGAAGGGTGTGCGGGAAAAGTTCGGGGTGAGCCCCAAGCAGGTTATCGACGTCCTCGGCTTGATGGGCGACGCCTCGGATAACATTCCCGGCGTGAAGGGGATCGGCGAGAAGTCCGCCATCCCGTTGATTCAGAAATTCGGTTCCATTCCAAACATCTACGAACACCTTGACGAGATAGAGAAAAAGGGCCTACGCACAAAGCTGGAAAGTCAAAAGGAGCAGGCCTTTCTCTCCCGCGACCTGGTCACCATCGTTACAGACGTACCCGTGGATATCTCCGTGGACAGGCTTCGACGAACCGAACCTGATCGTCGGAGACTCGCGGAGCTTTTTCGGTACCTCGAGTTCAAGCGTTTCCTGGAACGCATCCGGGAAGGCGCGCAACTCGACCTTGCAACGCACGAGGACGTTTCATCCATACGCCACGAATACATCATCGTCGATTCGTCGGAGAAATTCGAAGAGCTTCTTCAAACGCTCGAAACGGCATCCCGCTTCTCCTTCGACACCGAAACAACC
>JALUUP010000385.1 GCA_027021285.1 Bacteroidota bacterium
ATACCGAGGGACGGAGGATGATCAACACCGTGAAGATTTCAAGTCGCCCGAGAAGCATGTTGACGATCAGGAGCCATTTCCCGCCCGGCGGGATCCAGTTGTAGTTTTCAACCGACCCCACGCCGGCGAGGCCGGGACCGATGTTCGCAAGGCACGCAATGACTGCGCTGAAGGCAGTCACAATGTCCGGCACAAACGCCGTCATCACCAGCGAGGAGAAGACGAACAGACCCACGAAGAGAATAAAGAATGTAACGATGTTGCTTACCCGGTCCTCTTCCAATGCAGACCTGCCAATTTTGATCGGGCGGATAATGCGCGGCCGCGCCATGCGTATGATCTCACGGAATGCGGCCTTCATGATCACCAGTACGCGCACCATTTTTATGCCGCCCCCGGTTGATCCCGCGCAGCCCCCGAAGAACATCAGCACGAGGAGCATAAGCCGGAGCGTTGTGGGCCAGGTGTCGAAATCCGCTGTTCCAAAACCGGTCGTGGTCGTGATGGAAACGACCTGAAAGGCCGCTTGTTTGAAACTGCCGTACAGGCCCGCGATCTTGTCCGCTTCCTGCTCGACGTGACGGGCGAATTCCTCCGCCGCGGGGGGAGCATGGCGGTACGACAAGCGTGAAACATCTGTCGATGGCAGGCCTTCCGTGTAAAGTACCAGTGTTCCGACACCTATGGCGATGCCGATAATCAGGGCATAAAAACGAAACTCCCGGTCGATTGCAAATACGCGATATTTTCCCCGCAGGAAGTTGAAGTGGAGAAGGAAGTTGACACCGGCCAGGAACATGAAGACGATGATCACCCAGTGGATAAAGTCGCTTTGGTAATACCCGATGGAGGCGTTCCTGGTGCTGAACCCGCCGGTGGCCATGGTGCCGAACGTGTGGCAAAGAGCCTCGAACCAGTCCAATCCTCCCAGCATGAGCAAGATCGTTTCCGCCAGGGAAAGAACGATGTACACACCCCACAACACGGAAGCCGTTTCCGCGAGGCGGGGCTGCAGGCGCTCGGTCGTCGGTCCCGGGACCTCGCCCTTGAACATGTGATAGCCGGACACGCCCAAAACGGGAAAGATGGCGAGAGCCAACGTCACAATCCCCATCCCACCCAGCCAGTGCGTCAGGCTACGCCAGAACAGCAACCCCCTGGGGATTGCCTCGATATTCGTCAGGATCGTCGCGCCAGTAGTAGTAAAGCCGCTCATGATTTCGAAAAACGCGTTGGTGAACGCGTAGCCGATGCCGCCGGGGCTATAGTCACCGCCTTGTTCCAGGAAGTAGATGAAAAAGGGCAGGCATCCGAAAAAGGTGAGCACGATCCAGCCCAGCGTCACGATCGCGAAACCTTCGCGCACAGTTTGATGGAACCGGGCTTTCCGGAAGATCACGGCAAGAACGGTTCCCATGCTGAGCGTTGCCACGATGGCGATCCAGAAACCCGAAAACTCCGGCGAGAGCAGGATCTCCATCGGTTCGAGCTGGGGATAATCGAGCCACGCGATGACGGTGGGAATCACCATCACGAGTCCCATCACCTGGAGGAGTCGGGCAATTCCGTACAGAACGGTTCGCTTATGCATGCGGCGCTGGCTGTTGTTTCAATCGGTTCCGAAGAGTTTCCGAAGTTTGGGTATCCCGGCCGACCGGGTGAACACGATAACGAGGTCGTCCGGTTGAAGAACGGTTGTTCCCGTGGGAATGATCATTTCGTCGTGACGGAGAATCGCCCCCACGATGGCAATTCCCCGTGCTTTTTTCCAACCTTCCATCAGGGCTTTTCCCGCAACGGGAGTTCCCTCCCGAACCTTGAACCGGATGACGTCGATGTCGGTCTTTTGGATATGCAGGGAAGGACCGACGTATGCCGGGTTGATGGTGCTGAGGATGCTGGCGGCAGTGAGCTGCCGCGGGTTGATGACGTTGTTGATGCCGATCGAGAGGATCAATCCCACGTACTGGTCTTCGTTGACGATGGAAATGACGTCCTTCGCCCCTTCCGATTTTGCCAGCAGGCATGACAAGACGTTCTCGTGTGTTGCAGTGGCGGCTGCCACGAAATAATCCGCAAAACGGATATTTGCTTCCCGGAGCACGTCCACGTCGGCGCCGTGCCCGAGCAGGACGTCCACGTCGTGGAGCTGCTCCGCCACGATTTTTCCGTGATCGAGGTCGGGGTCGATGAATACCACCGTGTCAACTTCCTGTTGCAGAGCCTTGGCAATGTTGAGAGCCGTCAGGGTGTCGCCGAAGACAATGGCCTTCTTCTTCGGAACGTGCGCCGCGTTGACAAGCTCGAGAAAAACGGGAAGAGCCTCGCGGGGAAAGATGAACAGCGGCTTGTCTCCCGGCAGGACACAGTCCTCGCCTTTGGGGATGAACACTTCGTCGCCGCGAATAATGGCCACGACCAGGATCTTCGCTTCCGAGGATTCACGAAGCTCGATAAGCGAACGGTTGGCGATGGGCATTTCCTCGGTGACGAGGTAGCTCCGAAGGAGGATGGATCGTTTCTGGAAATCCTGGGCGTCGATGGCGAACGGTGTCTCCACGTAATTGAGAACCGCCTGGATCGTGCTTTCTTCGGGGTATATCACCTGGGTGATGCCCAGTCCTTCCGGTGTAATGCGGGCGTCGAGGTTCTCGAAATTCCATTTACGGATACGGGCGATGCGCCGCGGCACATCGTAGTGCCTGGCGATCATGCAACCCAGGACGTTTACTTCATCCACGGGAGTGGCGGCGATCAGCATGTCGGCTTCGGCGATGCCGGCGCGTTCCAGGTCTATGGGATTGCTGCCGGAACCGGTGATCATGAGCGCGTCGAGCTTTTCGCCCGCGTTATCCGCTCGGACGGGGTCCTGTTCCACGAGAGCGACGTCATGGTTTTCCTTGAGCAGTTGTTCCGCCAGGCTGGTTCCAACCAGTCCTGCGCCGGTAATGATTATCTGCATGAAATTCCTGGACTACGATAACCTGTGTAACCACACATACGCTGCTAATATATCATTCCCGGATACTATCTGCGAATGGGGGAATCGCTTTGCCGACGGACAGGATGGCGCTCGCCGGCTGTTTATCGCCGCATGGCGATGGAGACGCCGTCTCGTATGGGGAGAATGGTCGTGATGAATCCTTCGTGGGCGAACAACCGGCGCGTGAATTCCTTGATTGCCGCCGTGTCCGAAGCCCCGTCGTCCTTGCCGTCCAGCACCCGCCCGGACCAGAGCACGTTGTCACTAATGAACAATCCTCCGGGGCGCAGGTAACGATACGCTAGTTCGACGGTCTCGGGGTACTGTTTCTTGTGAATATCGTTGAAGATCACGTCCCAGGAGCTGCCGATCTTCTGCAACGCTGCGAGGGCGTCCCCCTGGTGAAACGTCGTACGCTCCCACAGCCCGGCCCCGCTGAGGAATTCCCGGGCGAGATCGATGTTCTGCTTCGAGAATTCCGTGCAATGGACTATTCCGTCCGGTTCGACAGCTTTCAGAAAATAATACGCGGAATACCCGTAACCGGAACCGAGTTCGAACACCCTCTTTGCGTTGATCATGCGGGCAAACTGGTACAGGTAGGCGCCGGCAAGGGGCCCGATGATGGGGAAATCGTTTTCCTGGGCGTACGATTCCATTTCATCCAACAGCGGGTCGCGGTGCCGCATCCAGTGGGAAAGGTATTCAGCGGTAGCGGGGTCGATGACGTTGTACATGGTTAATCCGCCAGCCAGGAAATTCTGTCGCCTTCCTCGATGCCGAATCGTGCGCAGAAGCCGCCCAGAGTTTCAACGACGTATTGTGACGGTCGTTCGGAAGGGTAGGAATCGGTTGAATACGGTTGTGTGCGCGAATGGATCTTTACGATCTCCTTGTTCCGGTTGACAAAGATGATATCGAGCGAGGTCGGAGTGTTCGCCATCCAGAAGGCCCGCTCTTCCTGATTATCGAAGATGAACAGCATGCCTTTCGTAAAATCAAAGCCGGTGCGGCCCATCAAGCCCTGTGTGCGTTGCTCTTCGGTCCGAGCGATCTCGATTGTGATGCGGGCTTTTTGCTTTCCTTCAGCCGAGGAAAATATCAGGACACCGTCGTTGCGGAACGACGTTGAAGGCGTTGGATGAGGAACGGGCGGGATATTCGGCTCAACGGGTTCGGGAGTACGCGTGATGATAAACGCGATTGCGATGACGATGAGTGCCGTCGTCCCGATAAGAAGGTATTTCATGTTCGTATTTTTTCCCGCTGGTTCCGTGGGATTTTCTATTGGTTTCTCACTTTTTGCCATCGCCTTGTTCCTGTCGTCTGAAACATCTTTCCTCACCAAGATAGTATTTTCCGGGGATTTCACAGGATTACCGGTTTGGTTTATATCGATGAACATAGTAACTTTTTAACAGATGAAAGCGGTTGATACACGGCTCTTTCACGAGTTGCAACTGTTTTACCACGAGACGTTCTTTGTCAATCAAGACACCTTGAAACCTCTGAAAACATCAAGGGTGTTTGGTCTGACTTCATTCCAACCTAACACATGAACCCAACATTGGAAGGAATTTTACCATGGCTTTAATGATCACCGACGAATGCATCAATTGTGGTGCGTGCGAACCGGAATGCCCGAACAACGCGATTTACGAGGGCGGCGCGGATTGGGAACTCGGCGGCAAGACGTACGGAGAAGGCGACCCCGCTCCCTCCGGCGCCACGGGTTTCTGGAGCGCCGACTTCTTCTACATCGTGCCCGACAAGTGCACCGAGTGCGAAACGTTTCACGACGAACCTCAGTGCGCGGCCGTTTGTCCCGTTGACTGTTGCGTCCCGGATCCGAACCACGAGGAAACGAAAGAGCAACTCCAGGAAAAAGTGAAGTACCTGGACGAACTTGGTCGTTAAATCGTTCGCGCGGCACTTGTCCGCGGGATTTGATGTTGAGAGAAGGTCGGTTGTTTGCAACCGGCCTTTGTTTTGTTCGAATAATGCCACGTGAGCGAATGAGTACCGATACAACACGTCTCTTTCCGATCGAGACCTGCCGGTTTCGGCTTGACGGCGGAGCGATGTTCGGCGTGGTTCCCAAGAATTTGTGGAACCGAACGAATCCCGCCGACGACCAGAACCAGATTGACATGGCGGCTCGGTTGCTGCTGGTGAAACGGAACGAGCGAACCATCCTTATCGACACCGGGCTGGGGTACAAGCTGAGCGAGAAGATGCAAAGTATCTACAAGGTGGATTTTTCCCGCTTCACGCTGGAGCGCAGCCTCGCCGATGTCGGAGTGTCTCTCGATTCCATAACCGATGTTATCATCACGCACCTGCATTTCGACCACGTGGGCGGTGCGGTTTCGAAAGATCAAGACCGGTACGTTCCAACGTTTCCCAATGCGCGATACCATGTTCAGAAACAGCAATGGGAATGGGCGCTACATCCCTCCGAACGCGACCGGGCCAGTTATATCCGTGAGAATTACCTGCCTTTGCAGGAACACGGTATTTTGCATCTCCTTGACGGAGAAACCGATTTGCTCCCGGGGATTCACGTGATTCCAGTCGATGGCCATACGTTCGGCCAGCAGGTGGTTCTCGTGGAAGCGGAGCGTGGTAAAGTCCTTTACGCAGCGGACCTCATTCCGATTACGAGTCACATACCGGGGCCGTACATCATGGGATATGACCTGCAACCGCTAGTCACGTTGCGTGAGAAAAACGAACTGCTGTCCCGCGCCGTTGACGAGCAATGGGTGATATTCTTCGAGCACGATCCCCTGTACGAAGCAGCTACAGTGGTGCGAACTGAAAAAGGATTTCGTCCAGGACGAAAAGGTGCGTTGTCCGAAATTCTCGCGGGAAACCAGGGTGAGTGAAGAAAACGAGTTTGTTCGTGTAGCCCACGTCCGGGAAATTACGGAAACAGAGGGAACGGTGAGGATAATCGACGATGAGGAAATCGCCATTTTCCGTGTCAAAGATCGGTACTATGCAGTAAGCAACATCTGTCCACACCAGCATTCGCCGCTCATCGCGGAAGGATGCGTGGAAAACATGTACGTCTCCTGCCCGTTGCATGGTTGGCAGTTCCATCTGGAAACAGGCGCCATGCCCAACGGCCTCCCCGGGTTGAAGACTTTTGACGTCCGGATTATAGGCGGCGAGATACATGTTCGTATTCCGGACCGACCCGATTCCATCGAATGGTGAATACACCTGCTCCACATCGTGAGCTTCAGGACCACACCCGTTGGGTGAAAGAGCGGCTGCGGGAGTACGGCTTCACCCATGTCGGCATAGCAGCCGCGGAACCGCTGCGTAAGGAACAAGCGTACTTGCTTGAATGGCTGGAGCGAGGATTTCATGCGGGAATGAACTGGCTTGCGCGCGAACCGGAAAAACGCTCCGATGTAACTCGCCTTCTGGCGGACGCCCGCAGTGTGGTTTGTGTCGGGATGAATTACTACACCCCCGGGAAGATCCCGGAAAACGATGATGCCGTTCGCATCTCCAGGTATGCCTGGGGGGATGACTACCACGAGATCATGTTGTCCCGGCTCGAGCGGTTCAGGGCGAAGCTGGATGAACGGTTTCCCGGCGTATCCTGCAAGATATACGTGGACACGGGACCGGTAATGGAGAAAGCGTGGGCGGCAAGGTCCGGGATCGGCTGGCAGGGAAAGCATACCAACATCATTACGCGGGACGCGGGCTCCTGGATATTCCTCGGTGTCATCGTCAGCACGCTCGAGTTGCTTCACGATAGCCCAGCCCTCGATTATTGCGGGACGTGCCGCGCCTGTATCGACGCCTGTCCAACCGGCGCAATCGTCGAGCCGTACATCCTGGATTCCAACCTGTGCATTTCGTACCAGACGATCGAAAACCGTGGCGATGCGATCCCGGACGAAGTGGCGGAAAAACTGGAAGGGTGGATATTCGGGTGCGACATCTGTCAGGATGTGTGTCCATGGAATTCTTTTTCAAAGGAAACCACGGAGCCCGGATTTGCGCCTCGACCGGGAATACTGCAACTTGGCCTCCGGGAAGCAATGAATATGACGGACGAGGATTTCCGGCGGAGGTTTCGCGGAAGCCCGGTCAGCCGGGCCAGACCCAGGGGATTTCGACGCAACGCCGGAACCGTTTACGCTTCACGCTCATCATACCAGAATGACAATTGTTGAACGAAAATACATGAGACTATGGAACACAGAAAAGTAATTATCATTGGATCGGGACCGGCGGGACTGACTGCCGCCCTCTACGCCGCCCGCGCGGAATTGAATCCGCTTGTTTTCGAGGGCGAGCAACCCGGGGGCCAGTTGACCATCACCACGGAAGTGGAGAATTTTCCCGGATTTCCCGAGGGGGTTATGGGTCCGAAGCTCATGGACGACATGCGCAAACAGGCGCTGCGTTTCGGGGCGGATTCGATTTTCGAGCACGTGGACAGGATTGATCTCGGCAATCGGCCGTTTCACCTGTGGGTGGGGGAAAAGGAATGGACTTGCGATGCGCTGATTATTGCGACGGGCGCATCGGCCAGGCTCCTGGGGCTGGAAAGCGAAACGAAGTACATGGGTTTTGGCGTTTCCGCCTGCGCGACGTGTGACGGTTTCTTCTTCAAGGACCTCGAAGTCGCCGTCGTGGGAGGAGGAGACACCGCCATGGAAGAGGCAATATTTCTCACAAGGTTCGCCACGAAGGTCACGATCATCCATCGCCGGGACGAACTCCGCGCCTCCCACATCATGCAGAGACGCGCGCAGAATAATCCGAAAATCGTATTCAGGCTGAACAGCGTGGTGGAAGAGGTGCTGGGTACGGAAGAAAACGGAAGGAAAAAAGTCACCGGGTTGCGATTGAAGGATACAAAGACGGGTGAAATCTCGGAAATGAACGTGGACGGCTTGTTCATCGGGATCGGTCACAGGCCGAATACCGATTTATTCAAAGGTGTCATCGATACAGACGAAAAAGGATATATTCTCACGAAGGCGAAATCCACCGCGACGAGCCTGGATGGCGTTTTCGCCTGCGGAGACGTTCAGGACAGCAAATACCGGCAGGCGATAACGGCCGCCGGCTCCGGCTGCATGGCGGCGATCGACGCGGAGCACTTCCTACAGACCCTCGACGATTAACCGTGACTGTCGACCTGTTCATTCCCTGCCTGACGGATCAACTGTTTCCCCGCAGTGGAATGAACATGGTTTGCGTCCTGGAGCGCCTGGGCATTTCCGTACGGTACGACCCTGCCCAGACGTGCTGTGGCCAGCCAGCGTTCAACAGCGGGTATCGTGACGATGCGCGGTTTTTGGCCCGGCGTTTCATCGACTTGTTTTCCAACGCGGACTACGTGGTCGCGCCGTCCGGATCCTGCGTCACGATGGTCAAGGTGTTTTATCCGGGATTGTTCGAGCAGGGTGACGAGTACCGGGAACGCGCGACATCGCTGGCCAAGCGGGTGCACGAGTTTACATCCTTCCTGGTCGATGTCGTCGGTGTTGCCGACGTCGGCGCCGTGTTCCCTGGGAAAGTGGCGTTGCACGAATCCTGTCACGGTTTGCGCGAGCTCGGCATCCAG
>JALUUP010000386.1 GCA_027021285.1 Bacteroidota bacterium
GTAGTGTGGAGGGGGTGCATCGTGCCATGCAGTTCGCCCGTGAGCGGGGCGCCCGAATGGTCAAGGAACTGGTTGTGAGCGGCGCGTTTCATTCCTCCCTCATGTCCTACGCCGTGGAGCACTTCCAGGAAGACCTGGAACGAGCGGTTATCGGCGACGCGCGCATTCCCGTGTATTCGAATGTCACGGCTTCACCCGTGCGCGACGCGGGTAAAATAAGGGAACTGTTGCTGGCCCAGCTTACGCAGCCGGTCCTGTGGGAGAAGAGTATTCGTGCGATGGCCGCGGACGGAGCGGCTCGCATGGTCGAAATTGGACCAGGGAAAGTCTTGCAGGGACTGGTGGCAAGGATTGACCGGACTATTGAGACAGCGGGAGTGGATGCGTACGAATCCATTCGGGCGTTTCTCAATAATTGACTAATTTTAAACGATGTGCCTGAAGCTGCACTGACGATCAATGGAAAAGACAGTATGGAAAACCTGAAGGGTAAATTTGCAATAGTAACCGGTGCCAGCCGGGGTATTGGGCGGGCAATTGCCGAAAACTTTATTCGCCGGGGTGTCAACGTCGCACTATTTTCCCGCGGTGTCCCGGATCGGTTCCAGGAACTGTCCGATCAGGCGCGCCGGGAGGACGTGGTTTGTCTTCATCGAAGCGTGGACGTGGCCGATGCCGACAGTGTCCGGAATGCGGTGGATGAGGTTCACGAGGAATTCGAGCGCATTGACATTCTTGTCAACAACGCCGGCATTACACGGGATACGCTTCTGTTGCGTATGAAGGATGAAGACTGGGACCAGGTGATCAATACCAATCTCAAGGGAACGTTTTTGATGACACGCGCGGTATCCGTCTATATGATCCGACAACGCTCGGGAAAGATAATAAACATTTCCTCGGTCGTGGGGTTGACGGGAAACGCGGGACAGGTGAACTACGCGGCGTCCAAAGCTGGAATCATTGGTTTCACCAAGGCGACAGCGAAAGAACTCGCCTCGCGCAATATCCAGGTCAATGCCGTGGCACCGGGATACGTGGAAACGGAGATGACCGCCGGTCTCTCCGAAGCGCAAAAAGAACAACTACTTAGCGTCATTCCGATGAAACGTGCCGCTGACCCGGCTGAAATAGCGGGAGTCGTTGCATTTCTTGCATCACCCATGTCCGATTATGTTACTGGTCAGGTTCTGTGTGTGGACGGCGGCATGGTCATGTAATGATATTGTTCAACGAATGTAAACCATCTTTATTATCTCACATTTTTCAAGGAGGTTTTTTATATGTCCGACGACATCATCCAGAAGGTCAAAGAAATCATCGTCAGCAAGTTGGGAGTGGAAGCCAGCCAGATCACGGAAAGCGCGTCCTTCACCAACGACCTTGGTGCGGATTCCCTGGATACGGTTGAGCTGGTCATGGAATTTGAAAAAGAGTTCAACCTGACGATCCCCGACGAGGACGCCGAAAAAATAGCGACTGTTGGAGATGCCATTAACTACATAAAAGAACATAAGGCCGAATGATGGGAGAGCGGCCTGTCCGGGCCGTTATCGACCTTAGTACCAGAGTAAAGGAGGACCATGGAACGACGCAGGGTTGTAGTTACTGGAATGGGGGCGCTTTCGCCGGTTGGGCTTACCGTCAGAGAAACCTGGGAAAACTTGCTTGCTGGGAAGAACGGTATCGTTCCGATTTCCTCGTTCGATACGTCGGAGTTTAAAACAAAGATCGCCGGGGAAATCAAGGATTTCGATCCGACCAATTACATGGAGGCAAAAGCCGCCCGCAGAATGGATCTTTTTACCCAGTACGCGATGGCGGCAGGCAGGATGGCGGTCGAAG
>JALUUP010000387.1 GCA_027021285.1 Bacteroidota bacterium
TGAGCAGGACCACCTTGTTCAATGTTCCGTATGTCGCAGCCAGGAGCGGTTCCGAGGGATGGACGGCCACGCCGGTGGGACGATGCCCCGGCGGCGGAGAAATCGAGTGGAGGACGGAGAAGCCCGGGACGCTGTACACGGTGACGGCGCTTTCGCCCGCAACGTAGAGGCGCGAACCGTCGCGCGACACGGCAATATCCGTGATGCCGGGCCCGGCGTCGAAGACGTCGGTAACCGCGTTGAGTTTGCAGTCGAGCACGTAGATGTTCAGGGAAAGAGGCTCGGACGACGCCTCCGCGACGTAGAGGGTGTTGGTCGCGGCGGAATAGGAGATGGGACCGATGAACACGTCACGCCGCGTGATGGGTATTCCCACGGTAGTGACGACGGCGTCGGTGGCCGGATCGACGACACTGATGTTGTTGGAAGCAGTATTGCTCACGTACAGGCGGCTGCCGGCGGCGTTGAGCTGGAGCGCGACCGGTTTCCGCCCCACCTGTATGCGGCGCACGATTCTTCCCGAGGCGGGATCGATCACGCCCAGGTTGCCTTCGTCGGTCAGGGAGATGAAGAGCTTCTTCGCGCCCGGCTGGCCGTGGACTTCCGTCGAACCCAGCGCCAGGAGTATAATGGAGATGACGAGGAAAATTCGATACATTAGGATACCTTTCAGGGAACGATGACAGTGGAATGCGCGTGGTTCATGATTTGAAATTGGGGATTGCAAATGATAATTCAAAGTTCAAACGCATGCGGAGATGATTAGTTTCCGGATGCCTGCGGCTGTCGCCCTGCTGGTTCTGTGTGTGGCCGCCGTTTCAGCCCAGGACAAGTGCTTCGATCTCGGCAACGTGCCCGGCGAACCGGGCTGGATGTCGTCCCGTGCCTGGGTATGGGATTACACATGGCAGGAGCTTGAGTCGGACGTCGCGCGGTGGAGCGAACATCCGCTCGTAAATCTTTCCGTGATCGGTCGTTCCGTTCAGCAGCGTCCTCTCTATCTCCTGACCATCACCGCGCCCGGCGACGCGTTGTCCCGCCGCCGCGTGTGGCTTCACGCACGCACGCATCCCATCGAGAGTGAAGGATCGTTCGTCATGCGCGAAATCGTGGACGAGCTTCTTTCCGGGTCGCCGCTGGCGGATTCGCTGTTGTCCCGGTGCGTGTTCCAGGCGCTGCCCATGCTCAACCCGGACGGTGTGGTGGCGGGAAACGCGAGAACGAACGCGCGCGGCGTGGACCTGGAAAGCAACTGGTACGCTTCTGCCTCCGAACCCGAAGTCGAAGCGCTCCGGGCGCACTTCACCCGCGTGATGCAGGAAGCGAATCCCATCGAGGTTGCTTTGAACCTGCACTCCTCGTACCGCTGCAAGCGTTACTTCGTGTACCACGCCGCCGCGGGCACGTCGGAGGCATACACGAGGCTTGAACGGCGTTTCATTGCATCGGCGCGCGCACGATTTCCGGGAGGCATCGAGCCCTACACGTATTTCGTGAGCTGGACGGCGGGTACGCCGTCGCGGTACCCGGAGAGCTGGTTTTGGATCAACTTCAAGGAAGCCGTGCTGGCCCTGACCTACGAGGATATGAATTGCGAAGCTCACGGCGAGTACGACAAAACGGCCCGCGCGCTACTGGGAGCCGTCGGCGAGTACCTCGGTGTGCTCGGTCCCGTTTTGCAGGCGGCGCCGGCACTCGCGCGCGACCACGGAATCCAACTGGAACAAAACTTCCCCAATCCGTTCGGGCCGTCCAGTTTCAACGGGGCACCGGAGACGCGAATCCTCTTCCGGAACACCGGGTGGAGTCCGGAACCGGTGCGGGTAACAGTCCATGATCTTCTGGGTAGAAGAATGGCCGTGATTTGGGAAGGGATCGCTTCCCCGGGCACGCATACCGTGGCGTACCGGCCGGGGGAACTTGCACGCGGCGTGTACATCCTGAAGGCGCAGAGCGACCGTGGGGCCGTCACCCGGTTGATGAATTATTTGAAATGATTGAACGATCGGGTTGCATGTACCGTGCGTCCCAATCCCGGGAGAAATCATGACAACAAAAAAGGCGCGGAGCGAACCGCGCCTTTTCGTTACCGGTTGTTGTTCGGGTCAGCGGCCGCGCCGGTGCCCCATGTTTCCTCTGGGCCCGGTTCCGTTGGGTCCTGTTCCGTCGCAATCCTGCATTCCGCTTCCGGGCATATAGTCGTGGTCCATACCGTCGGGGATGCCGTCGCCGTCCAGATCCTTCGCGTTGTCGTTGATACCGTCGCCGTCAGCGTCCACGTAACCCCTGTGGGAATTGCCCCTGCGCATTTTGGGCCCGGTGTAGTCGGGGTCCATGCCGTTGGGGATGCCGTCCCCGTCGGCGTCCATGGCGTGGTCGTTGATACCGTCGCCGTTCTGGTCCACGAACCCGGCGTTGGCGGGCTTTCCCTTTTCGTCGAATTGCGCATAGGAGGTATTCGTCAATGCGCCGAGGGAAAGAACAAGAGCCAGGGCGGTAGTTAGGGTTAAAAGCCGTTTCATTTTATCATCTCCTTCTTACGTGGTTCACGAGTATGGCGTTTATAGCCGTTTCCGATTCTGGAATAGATACTTCCAAAGCCGTGCCAGAAACGGATAGTGCGAAACGGCGGGTATTTAGAGGATATTTCGTTGTATTCGACCAGATTGCCGACACGCGCGGCAATTTTGCCGCGGATAATAAGGACGGGAACGAAAGACACGGAAAGGACGTCGCAGAGAATCTCGCCTTGCTACACGGAAGGAGGTTGATCGTACGATGTTCCGAAAACATGATCCCAGAGCGGGGAACTGACGCCGAAACCGCGGTCGGGTTGCTGGAAATGATGTAACAGGTGATGGCGGCGGAGGGCGGAAAACACCCTGCCTTTGATCGGAAAGTGATGTACGGCGTAGTGCGTCATGTCGTAGAAAAGGTACCCGGTCAGGAAGCCTGCGAAGAACGGAGCGACCAGGGATGGTCCGAGCAACAGACGGAAGAGAACGTAGAAAAACGCGGCCAGTGGAATGCTGACCGAAGGTGGCATGACCAGGCGGCGGGTGTCGTTGGGATAATCGTGATGGACACCGTGGAAGATGAAGTGCGCGCGCCGGCCCCAGCGGGAATCATGGACAAAGTGAAAGACGAACCGGTGCAAGGTGTATTCGGTAAGCGTCCACACGAACAGCCCGGCAGCAAACAACGTGAGAAAATGTGATAGAATCAAGGGATATGTCGTAAAGCCGTAATAGACGAGGTATGAAATAGCCGGTACGTAGAGCGCCAGGGGAGTTGCCGGATGCACGCGCGAAAAACTCTCCAACAAATCGTTCTCGAACATGCGGACGGTCTCGTTTTTATTCGATACGTAATGTTTCATGAATTTCCCCAGGACGATGGTGATAAATTGCACGTGAAACAGCAACAACGGTCTTGCAACACAACACGAGAGGCGGCGGGAGTAGTTCCGCAGCGGAGAATGCATTTGGCGAATTGCCGAATTACCGGATTGCCGAATTTGCGAATTAGCGAATTGCCAAAATTTCGAATTAGCGGATTGCCGGATTTGCGAATTACCGGATTCCCGCTTTCGCGGGAATGACGCCAACTACCCCATAAATCACGCATGTGAAGAACTTGGACTTGTGACGAGAAAAAGGCCTAGGAAAACGTGGAACGTTCGAACGTTTTAACGTTCAAACATTCAAACAAAATCTCCGTTCTACGCATTTCCACAATAATCCAAAATCAATTCTCACATCATCAGGAATCGGGATACTTACGGCTTGATAGAAATGTAGGAGGGATTTCCAAATCCCGAATTTGCGAATTAGCGGATTACCGAATTAGCGGATTACCGAATTAGCGGATTGCCGGATTTGCGAATTACCGGATTCCCGCTTTCGCGGGAATGACATGCAGTAGCTATTTGTGCTGTCGGGCCAAAGCAATCACGATAGCCCACGGATTCATCCGTGGGGAAAGATGTTCATCAAAGCCAATTTCACAACCGTTTCAACGGTTTTTTGAGCTACTTATCGGCAAGGAAAAACGTTTGAACGTTCCAACGTTCCAACGTTCCAACGTTCAACCCGTCATCGAAAGAATCCGACATTCCCCTTGTTTGAATGAATCCCCGCGGTTTTATACCTTTTAGAACTATTCATTTTGTGTAATAATGCTGGATTATACAACATGGGTAAAGGAGATATTCGATCAAAGAGAGGCAAGATCTGGCGGGGTACATTTGGCAAGAGTCGTCCCAGAAAACGGAAAAAATCTCTCTACGGGCCGTTCCAGGAAACACCCGTGACTTCGACCGGGAAGGTCGCCGAACCGCCGCAGACGGAGAATGTGACCGCCGAAGAATCACCTGCTGCTGATACGAAAAAAGAATAAGCTCGCGCCAAAGCCGTCTTCCCATTCCTTATCTGAACGCCGCCTGTCAGCGTGAAGGCGTCGGCGTTCTCACGTTCCTTCAAAAAAAGCTGCGTATTCTTGTCAGCGGATACGCTCCGGTTCCGTCGATTGCCCGGGACGATTTCGCGCCGTTGTTATTTCAAAAGATATTCCTCGAAAAACAGGATCGTCGCCCGCATGAAGTAATCCCGGTTGGTCTTCTTGCGAAACCCGTGACCCTCGTCGGCAGCGAACATCGTCCAAACCGGGATGCCGTTCTCCTTGACCGCCCGGACAATTTGGCGGGCTTCGCTGGCCGGCACCCTGGGATCGTTTTCGCCCTGGGCGACGAAGAGCGGACTCCGGATCTTGCCGGCATTGGTTGTCGGTGAAATGCGGTCGAGAAACGCGCGCATCTTCGGGTTTCGTTCGTCGCCGTATTCCACCCGTCTCAAATCGCGACGGTAATCCTGTGTGTTTTCGAGAAAGGTTACAAAGTTGGAAATCCCCACGATGTCAACTCCGCAGGCGATCCTGTCCGCGTAGTGGAACAGCGACGAGAGCACCATGTAGCCGCCGTAGGAGCCGCCGAACACGGCGACACGGTCGGCGTCCAGCTCGGGTTGCGTCGCCACCCAGTCCAGGAGCGCGCCGATGTCTTTCACCGTGTTTTCCCGGTTGAAGCCGTTATCGAGACCGAGGTAGGTCTTTCCGTACCCGCTCGAGCCCCGCACGTTGGGGGCGAGCACGGCGCATCCGAGCTCGTTGATCCAGTACTGGAAAGTGGACGAAAACCGGGGACGGTACTGGCCCTCCGGTCCGCCGTGAATGCTGATGATGACGGGAAACGGCCCGTTGCCTTTCTTCGGCTTGTAGTAGAAACAGGGAATCGTGCGTTGCTTGCCGTCCGCGAGGTCGAACGTCGGATAATGGATGAGGCTGGGTGTGACGAACGACTGTTCGTTCAGACCTCCGACTTCGCTCTTGGTCCAACGCGAGAACCGCTTGCCCGTGATGTCGATGGTGTACACGTCGGCGGGACCGGTGGCCGCGTTGAGCGTGAAGGCGAACCGGGGGTTGTAGGGCTGGAAGGTGATGCCGGAGATGAGGCCGGGAGGAATATCCGGCGTTTCCTGTTCTTCCCATTCCGGCAACTGGACGACGTGCAGCTTGCTGACACCGTTTTCGTTCACGCTGAACGCGAGATATTTCCCGTCGGTGGAAATGTCGAAGCTTTCGACGTCCCAGGAAAGATCGGGGGTCAGGTGGAGGATGGCGCCCGTTGTGGCGTCGTAGCGGTACAACGTGCGAAATTCCGTTTCCTGGTCCGAGACGTAGTAGATGAACCCATCGCTCGACCACACCGCTCCGCCGTAATAGATTTTTCCCTCCTGCCCGGGGTTGATTTCCGTGAGGTTCCGGGTGGCGATGTCCGCGATGTAGAGGTGGGTTTCGTTTGCGGAGATGTATTGCATGACCACGAGGCCGGAATCATCGGGCGACCAGGTGACGGGGTACCAGCTTCCGCGGTTGGTAGTGAGCGCCCGGGCTTGTTCGGGTTTGTCGGGATTCATGATCCAGACGTCGGTATCCCTGCCGTTGCGGCGGTTGCTGGAAAACGCGAACATGTTTCCGCTTCGCGACCAGAGAGCCGAGGAGTTCCGGCTTTTGCCATCGGTGAGCATGTGGTAGGATCCGTTTAACCTGTCGAAGTAGAATATCTGGTAGAATTCTCCGCCCCCGATGTCCTTGGAAAAGAGAAACCCGCGCTTGTTGCCGCGCGGATCGCCCTGCACGGCGCCGACGGGTTCGTTGAAAAAGGTGAGCTGCTGGCGCGCCCCGCCGGAGCGGAAGATGTAATGGACCTGGGACGTGTTGCCGAACCGGGTGGAAATGTACAAACCCGCGCCCATGCCCTTTTCCCAGTCCAGGAAATACGCCGACCGGACGCTGAGGTACTGGTTCGTCCGCTGGATTATGCGTTCCGGGATGGGAGGAATGCCGGTAACGGACAACGCCGTACCGGGCAGGTTTTGCCCGTAGAGCGAAACGGAAATAAAGAAGAGAAGTATGGTTTTCAATGAATGTCTCATGCTGGAATCCCTGGCTTGTGCATGCTCGAGTCTTCTCCCAATGTACGAAACGCAGGGCTTTCACGAGAAAGAGGATTTTGAGCAAGTGAGAATCAAGCCGAGAGGAAAAGTCAGAGGAGCAAGGGTGAATGCCAAACGATTGCTCGTATTCCTGGATTCCCGCTTTCGCGGGAATGACTTGCATAACTGTCTATGTTATCGGGCCAAAGCAATCCCGATAGCCAACGGATTCATCCGTGGGGAAAATGTTCATCAAGGCCAATTTCACAACCGTTTCAACGGTTTCATAACGTTGAAGATAAACCGATGCTCAGACCACAGACGACAGACCACGGTAGAACAATGCAAAATGCTGGATGCCAAATGATTGTTCGAATTCCTGGATTCCCGCTTTCGCGGGAATGACATGCAGTAGCTGTCTATGTTATCGGGCCAAAGCAATCCCGATAGCCCACGGATTCATCCGTGGGGAAAGGTTCATCAAGGCCGATTTCTCAACCGTTTCAACGGCTTCAAAGCACGGAAGATAAACCAAAGCTCAGACCACGGACGACGGACGACAGACCACGGTAGAGCAATGCTGAATACTGGATGCCGAACGATTGTCCGTATTCCTGGATTCCCGCTTTCGCGGGAATGACGCCAACTACCCCTCAGATCACGCATGTGAAGAACTTGGACTTGTGACGAGAAAAAGGCCAAGGAAAACGTGGAACGTTCGAACGTTTGAACGTTCAAACGTTCTAACCAAATCTCCGTTCTACGTATTTCCGCAATAATCCAAAATCCAAAATCGAGAATCGAAAATCTCCTTGTCCCCCGCTCTCCTTGTCCGCTCTCTACAAGAAGCGCCAGGTTCAAAAATTCAGACGGAAAGGGGTTGCGCGACGTGCTCCAGCCATTGCAGGGCAATGGCGACGGCTTCCGGGAGGGTTCTTTCTACCTCCGGAGAAAGCGATTCGCTCAGCGTGACAACGTCCCCGGCGCCGCAGACGAGGAGATCCACGCTATCCGGCAGGGGGATGCCCAGGCTCCGGCCGAACTCCAGGATGGTGGGCAAATCGGCCTGGTGCTGGGAATAGAGATGGGCCGTGCAGGCAAGGTCCGTGTCGCGGAACATGCGCAATTCGCCGGGCTTCAAGTCGGGAAGAACACCGGCGTCGATGATGAGAACGCGCGTTCTTTCCCGGAGCAGGTCGAGAAGGGAAAATCCCGCCAGGCAACTGGCGCGGAGGTCGGCTTTATCGCCAACACCGGCGTCTTTGAGTTTTGCGATAACGTGGATACCGAAACCGTCGTCACGGAGGATGTCGTTTCCAAGGCCGAGAATCAGCGGTTTCATGACTGCTTCAGCAGAACCTCCGGATGTGCTGGATGATCGTGCCGTCAGGTTCCCGGACGAAAATCTCCATCGGCATCTGGCCCGGCAGGGAGTGCGTGGCGCACCCGAAACACGGGTCGTAGGCCCGAAACGCCATTTCGATGCGGTTCAGCACGCCTTCCGTGATTTCCGTTCCCTTGCGGATCCATTGCTCCGCCGCTTTCTTGATGGACATGCTGATGGGGGCGTAATTGTTCGTCGTTCCCACGATGAGGTTCGCTTCCCGGACGATGCCTTTTTCGTCGGTGCGATAGTGATGAAACAGCGTGCCGCGGGGCGCTTCCACCACGCCTACCCCTTCGTCGGGGACGGCTTCGGGAATGATACGCGTGTCGGGATTGGTGATCTCTGGGTCCTGGAGAAGCTCCTTCACGTGTTCGCACGCGTACACCAGCTCGATCACGCGCGCCCAGTGAGTCGCCAGCGTGTGATGAACGGGCTTCCCGCCGAGAGTTTCGTAAAACCGTTCGTATTCCGCCTGCGCGAGGGGCGTGGCCATGCCATCCGCGGCGTTCAACCGCGAGAGAGGAGTTGCGCGGTACACACCGGATTCCTTTCCGTCAACGAAACCCTTCCAACCGACTTTCTTCAGGTACGGGAACTTCAGGTAGCTCCAATCTACTACGTGTTCGGCGATATTGTCGAGGTATTCTTCCGGCTTGAACTTGACCAGTTCCTTCCC
>JALUUP010000388.1 GCA_027021285.1 Bacteroidota bacterium
CGAATTGGCCCTGCGATCCGAAAAAAAGACGGAAGAATACCAGCGGATACTGGGGAGCCTCCTTGAAGAAATCCTGCGCCTCTCGCGGATACTCGACGATCTCCTGTTGGTCGCAAAATCCTACACGGGACAGATCGACTTGGAACACCAGCCGATCAACCTCAAGACGCTCCTGGAAGATCTGGCGGATGAAATCGAGATGTTTACCTCGCAGTTCGGAATCACGTTCGTCCTCGACGAAATTCAACCCGCCGTCATTCACGGAGACGCTCTTCGGTTGCGACGAGTCCTTCTCAACCTGATCGACAATGCCACGAAATACAACCGCGAAGGTGGAACCATCAGGCTCTCGATGAACCGCGATGAGGACTGGGTCTATATCCGCGTGCAGGACACGGGTATCGGGATACCCGAGGAAGCGCTCGGTAAAATTTTCGACCGCTTCTACAGACACGAGGAAGATCGTTCGCGCAGTAGCGGCGGCACCGGACTCGGTCTTTATATCGTGAAGTGGATCACGGAATCCCACGGCGGTGAAGTCCTTGTTGAAAGCACTTATCAAAAAGGAAGCACGTTTACATTGAAACTCCCACTCGTCTCACCCTGACCGTCCCCCTTCCTGCACAGATCAAAGTCATTGCAATATTTGCACAATGTTACATGCAGAAATTGTAAATATTGCACTCCTTCTTGAGCTCGCCTCCTTTTTCGCCCGCATCGAAACACGGCCTCCCAAAACACTTGCCTTAATTATTGGCTGATACGGCCTGTTATCGCCATATTTGAAAAAAACATGTAAATCTTACACAGCTTTAATCTTGGATTAAGGTTGCTGTAAGGTTTGGGCCCTATATTTGTGTCCAGATTCTACGGAATCTAAAATGTTCCGGAAAAGCCGGGACAAGATTTCACAAAACAAAATATCGGAGGTTTTTTTATGGGCACCCAACAACTTCTTTTGATCATCCTCGGCGTAATCATTGTCGGAATCGCTGTTGTGGTCGGTGTAAGCATTTTCGGTTCAAACGCCCAGCAGGCGAATGCTGACGCTGTTACGCAGGATTGTCTCCGGATAGCCGCCGGTGCGCAGGCCTATTACAAGAAGCCCACTATGCTCGGTGGTGGCGGAAACAGCTTCACGGGTTTGACGCTGCAGGATTGTGGATGGTCGAGTTCCACGAACCAGAACGGTTCGTATGCGTTGAGCAGCATCTCCTCTTCGTCCTTCACCGTTACCGGTACGGGCAACGAGAGTGTGACGGTCACGATGGAAGTGTTCGCGGATTCCGTGGCAACACCATCCATCACGTTTAACTAATAGTTGGCCAGTACGGCTGTTCACAAAAAGGATAGTATAACCAATGGCTGAATTCCGGTTTCAAGGCGTCGTCCCTTCGGGGAAAGTGATTCAAGGAACACTTACGGCTTCCAATCTCACGGATGCCAAGAGAAAACTCCAGGATCTCTCGAAGGGACGGCCCTTCCGGGTTCAAAAGATCGAAAAGCGCTCCACGTTCCTCTATAAAGTTCAAAAAGGCGATGACAAGCCCATTATGGGCGAGCAAAAGGCCTTTTCAAAGGATGAAGTCGCTTCCGGTCTGACGTCCATGGGATATAAAGTCCTCTATGTTCGAAAAAAATGGTTTGACTTCCAGGGCAAACCAAAAACAACCGACATCGTAACCTTTGTCCGCCTGAGTGCGGACTTGTTGCGTGAACAACTCCCGTACAACGAGATTCTCCAATTGCTCAGCAACGACATAGAGAGTACTCCGTTACGGTCAACAATCAAGGATATTGCAGCCGACCTTCGACAGGGTAAGGAAGCGGAAAAAGTCTTCGCCAAGCACGAAGGGACACTGGGAAAATTCGTGGCCAAGATGCTCGGTCTCGCTTCCAAAAGCGGCAACATGATCGACCTCTACGACAGCACGGCGAAATTCATCGAACGCCAGCAGGAATTCAGGAAAAGCATGAAAAGCGCCATGATCATGCCCTCCATCACGCTGATCCTGCTCTTCCTCGCTACCCTGTTCTACGTTGCGTACATCTTCCCCGAAACGGCCAGGATGTTTTCCAAGTACGGTATCGAGCTCCCTCCCATGACGGCGGCCACGCTGGAATTCAGCGACTGGCTCGTAGAAAACATCGTCGTCATCACTTTCATTCATATCGCAGCGTTCGTCGGCGCGTTTTTCTATTGGAAATCGGATAAAGGGCGCTTTAATATCGACAAATGGGTGTTAAAAGTTCCCGTATTGGGATCATTGATCCACAAAACTATTATCGAAATTTTCTGTCGCGTGTTCTATTCCCTTTACAGCGGCTCAGGTGAAAACATCGATGTCATTCGCATCGCCAGCGAGGCGACCGGCAACCGGTACTTCGAAGCACAGGTGAAGAACGTCGCCATTCCCATGATGCTGAAACACGGCAAAGGTCTTCACGAGTCGTTCGAAGCTTCCGGTGTTTTCACGAAAACTGCTCTTTCACGTTTCCATGCTGGTGCGGAAACGGGTACTGTTCGTGCCACGGCGTTGCAGCTCGCCAACTACTACGAGCGGGACACTACATACAAACTCAAAGCAATCGTCGAATACGTGCAACTTTTCATTGCTCTCCTCATCATGGTCGTAATGACGGCGATCACCATCGTTTCGTCCGAAACGGCCCTCATCAAGCCTAAGCAGACGCCCGGTTTCCGGGGAGCAGAGATCACCCTTCTCCTTGCCTTCACTTCCTCCATCACAAGAAAGGTGCGCGCATGGCTATCGCTGCTTCCTCGTCGGGAGAAAAATTCGTCGACAAGGTAGGATTTGCGCTGCTGCACAAGGGAATCGTGCAGCCGGAAATCATTACCAAGGCGCTAGCGGTAAAGGAACGGGAGCAAGGTCCGAAACAGCGTAATATTGCGCAAATTCTTGTTTCCGATTTCAATATCGACCACGACCTGGTCTTCCGGGAAGTGGCGCATGTGTACGCCTTCAAGGAAGTCAACCTTGACGAGAGCCTCCTTACCGAGGAACGCCTGAGCTTTATCCGCCAGATGGTGGAAAGCCTGACGCCGGAACAGCGGGAATTCCTGATCGAAGCAAAAGCGTTGCCGCTGCGGTTTGACGAGAACCAGCCTGAGAAACTGATCATCATCGCAGCGGATCCAACACACCGCGCCCTGCCCCGTATCGCGTACTACTTCCGTGCCCGCAAGTACGAAGTCGTCTATGCGCGCATCTCACAGCTCCAACCACTCCTTGAAGATTTTCTGCGCAGTGACAACACGTATCTCCAAAGTATCAAGGATATCGAGGGAGAAATTTCCGAGGACGATTTCGAGGAAAACCTCGTCGACGAAGAAGCGCTCGACCGTGAAATCAACAAAAGCATGCTCGTCAACCTCTTCGAGGGTATGCTGGTGGAAGCGGTGCGACAGGGAGCCAGCGACATTCACATCATCCCGGGCAAACGCGGTACGGAATTCCATTTCCGGGTGGACGGTAAGCTCAAACTCTGGCACCTCCAGGAAGGTACCAGGCCCGAAGCCATCAGCGCCGTTATTAAAGATCGATCGAAGGGCACGGATCGTTTCGATCGCGAGATCGCCCAGGACGGGTTCATCCAACGTGTCATCGATAACGTGGTCATCCGGTTTCGCGTGTCCGTGCTTCCCGTCGTCGGCCTTGAAATGAGCCAAAAGCTCGAGAGCATCGTCATCCGAGTCCTGGACAACCGGAAAGTGATCACCGATTTGCGTAAAATCGGCTTCCAGCCGTATGCCTATAAAGTCTTCGTCAAATCCATACGAAAACCTCAGGGTATGGTCATCCTTACTGGTCCCACCGGGAGCGGAAAGTCCACCACCCTGGTTGCCGCTCTGCATTCGGTCATCACGCCCGATGTAAACGTTCTTACCGTCGAAGACCCAGTCGAATATGTCATCGACGGTGCACGCCAGATCAAACTGGGAGCAAAACTCGATTTCGATCGGGCAATCAGGGCTATTCTCCGTCACGACCCCGATATCGTCATGGTCGGTGAGATGCGCGACAAGATTACGGCCGAAATCGCCATCAAACTTGCAAACACAGGCCACTTGACGTTTTCCACGCTGCACACCAACGACGCACCCAGCGCCGTCAGCCGCTTGTACAAGATGGGTATCGAGCCATTCCTGATAGCGTATGCCATCAACCTCATCGTGGCTCAACGTCTGATCAGAACCCTTTGCGACAAATGCAAACGCAAAGTGGAAAAGGTCGACGTGGCCATTGCCAAGGCAGCGGGTTTTACCGACGAAGAGATCGCCAATACAACGTTCTATGAACCGGTGGGCTGTCCCAATTGCAACGGCGGGTACAAGGGTCGTGCCGCTATCCACGAAGCCCTGTACTTCACAGCGGACATCCGACGAGCCATCCTGCAGTCCGGTTCGGACATCGATGAGGATATTGTCCGCCAGTTGGCACAGAAACACGGGATGCTTTCACTCCGCGCTTCCGCCCGTGCCCGCGTACTGGAAGGTCGGGCCTGTATATCCGAAGTCTTTGCCGCAACTACCGATGATACTGAATAATGACGGATAGAGAAAGGAAAACTTGAAATGGGAATACAGGTAAATACAACCTCCGCTAAAAACAGTCTCGAAACGCAGACCCCGATGCGGTACTGTCAAACTGAAGGCAAAATAAGCGATCACAACGCTGAGAATACAATCTTGTATATATCAAACCACAGCAAGGGAGGGACATAATGGGCACAGGACAAATGATGTTAACGATCGGAGCAATCATGATTCTGTCGCTGAACGTGCTTACAGTGAACAGGAACATCATTCGCTCCAACGAACAGATGATGGATGCGGAGACGACGCTGGCCGCAAACGCCGCTGCCCGCGGCGTCATCGAAGAAATACGGTCCAAGTCGTTCGACCAGAATTCGGACATCGGCTTGACCAAGACGGTCAACAGCATGACATCCGTGAACGAGCTTGGCTACGAATCCGGCGAAACACTTACAACGTTCAACGACGTCGATGACTATAACAACCTGCAGAAAATTGTCTACAGCGACCGCGTCGGCTCGTTCCAAACGTTCACGAAAGTCGAGTATGTTGACCCCGACCAGCCGGATGTTGTGCGTAAAACGCGTACCGAAGCAAAACGCGTCACCGTCAAGGTGTACAGCCCGTATATCAAGGACACCCTGAGCATACCGTACATCCGCGGGATATGGAGGTAAGCCATGAATACAGCAATAGACTACATCGGAGCAATGCTGATAGGAGGAATCGTTCTCCTTTCACTGCTTGCAGCCACGCAGTACCAGAGCGGGCAGCAGGCACGATCCACGCTTGAGACGATATCACAGGACCATCTCAACTACTTCTACGAGATGTTCAACTTTGACATCACGAAAACCGGATACAATGTTCCAACCGATCCGGCAGTGCTAGAGGCGGATTCCAACGCGATTACCTTTCTCGCCGACCTGGAAGACGACGGTGACGTGGATACGATCCGTTACTATGTGGGCACTGTTGACGACTACAGTTGGACTGAAAACCCCGACGACTTTCCGGTGTACCGCCAGGTCAATAACGAAGATCCTGTTTCGTGGGGAACGGGAATAACTCTATTTCGCCTCCGCTACTATGATGGAGACGGCGTTGAAACGAGTACCCTTGCCGATATAAAGGGAATAGGTCTGGAAATTCTCACCCAGAGTCCTCAGGCATACGAGGGCGATTACGGTGGAGCATATGCCAGCGTTACGTTTTATCCCATGAACCTGAACTTATAACGAGATGAGAACTGGAAGTATTCACATAAAAAAGGAGGTACAGCATGGGTAGGATGGTTATCGTTCTCGTCGTGAGCATGGGTGTCGTTTTCAGTACGGGTAACCTGAACATGATGACCAATGACCTTGCGGCAACGGAGAACGCAGTCGAGGCATACAGTAAGACACTCGCGCAGAACATCGCCAACAGCGGTGTCGAACTTGCGCTGAGCAAGATGACATTGGATCCGAAATGGAAGGCCGGCTGGGGGTCCAAGGTAATGGCACAAGGGTATAACAAAGTCTTGATACTTCCGGTCGACGATGAACACAAGCGGGTGTACTCCGTCGGTGTATTCAATCGAATTAGACATATCGTAAAGGCGTTGGTGCAAAAACAAGGCCCCCTGACATATGTCGAAGGCGCTATTACGATAGCCAGCGACAAGACGCAGTTCGACATCAACGGCAACGCATACCGCGTGGATGGAAAAGACAACCAACCCGGGGGAGGCATGGGCACCGGCGCACCCGTGCTTGGAATCGCCGTGCGCACCAGCGGCATGGTCTCCAGCCTGGTCAACAGCCTGTCGGAGCAACAGAAGGACAACATCACAGGCCGTACCAGCGCTCCAAGTATCGCCAAGTATAAGAAGAATTGGGATGTCAATGGCATCGCGGCACTGTGGAAGCAGCGCGCGACCCGCACACTCACAGGAACCAAGTACACGGGAAACACGACCTACGGAACGCTCAGTAACCCAGAAATCGTTTACTCCGATCATAGCATCGAGATCGGGGGTAACATCCGCGGAGCTGGTATCCTGATCGTGGAAGGCGACCTGACCCTACACGGAAATTTTTACTGGGAAGGAATCGTTATTTCCACCGGCGGCACGTTCATGGTAAGCAGCGGGAATCCTCGTATCTACGGTGCGGTTTTGATCACCGGTGAAGGCGACGATGGTATGGACGAGGAGTTCGTCGATTCCAACGGGGACCCAACCGATCCCGGTCTTCCCGGCGGGCATTTCGACGTCGACATTTTCGACCGGCCAACAACGAAGGAACTCTTTCACCAGCACCAGTGGGACGACAAGTACGGCCCGACTCTGGATATCCTCAACGATCACTTGCTGCTGTTCCGGCGAATCGTGGGGAGCAAGCAAAACCTGACCGTCCGGTTCCGCCACGCGGACAAGGCCTCCGGCCGTTACCAGATCATCGCCGATGGGCAGAATATCGATGTCTCCGGTTCCGATTTTACACGCAACGGGTCCTCAGACTTCTTCGTCGCCACCGGCCTCAGCAATATCACACGGTTCAAAATCACGCTCGACAATCTCGCCATCATGCGCGGCACTCAGCCAAAAGTCGTTCAGAACGATGTCTCGCTCCGCGACAATTCATTCACCGTCTTCGTTTACGACCAGTTTGGAAACTTCGTCTGGGAAATGCCGCTTTATCACCACATCAAGAAGGATAAAGGGGACAAGGACAGTGACGACGACGATTCCGGACATGGTATGGGTGGTGGCTCGAACGACGATAACGACAAGTGCGGCGGCAAAGGTGGTAAGAAAGGTGGCGGCATGGGCGGCGGCATGGGCCGGGGAGGCAGCCACCATGGAAAAATGGATCATAGCGGAGGCTCGGACCCGAACGGATGCTGCTGCTGCAAAGGTATGCATGAAAGCAAAGGCATGGGCGGTTGCAAAGACAAGGACAAGGATAAAGATAAAGACAAAGATAAGGACGGATGCAAGGACAAGGATAAAGATAAAGATAAGGACGGATGCAAGGACAAGGATAAAGACAAGGATGGATGCAAGGACAAGGACAAGGATAAAGACAAGGACAAGGATAAAGACAAGGACAAGGATAAAGACAAGGACAAAGATAAAGACAAAGACGAAGAAGAAGGATCGGGATCTGACACAGAGACGACAATACGAATCAATGGCAACCCCGGATTCTATTACTCGCAAACAGCCATCAACACTGTCCTTGAGAAACTGAACCTCGTCGAGTGGAAAATTGTCAAGTACTACGAATAACAACGACGGATGGAATTATTCATGAGAGCTTCTGATCAACATACCGAACCTGTTCAAACCGTTGAGGAGACGATACACGACATTCCTGCCCTCGATTCGGAAACGGATGCCGGCCTTCAATCGACGGAGCAGCACGAGGGGAACGGATTGTCATGGCAACAAGCGCTTGCGCTTCTCGATGAGATCAACAAACGGTTGCCGGTCTATTTGCTTGGCATCGAACGGTTGGACATGATCGCCCGGATTATGGCCTCGTTTAGTCATGAACACCGCCAAATCTTGCGTTTATTCATGACGAGGATATTGTATGAACTCCGCAGGCTCGAAGGTTCGGATGTGGATCTCGGTTCTCACGGCGCGATGGGGAAAATCTGGTTTCGCATTCACGGCGACAAGCAGCCGGTGGACAGCCTCCCACCCCTTCCCGCTCCGCATGCCGATATTTTCATCATGGGTTTGCTCACGGAGAATCAGCGAAAGCTGCTTCTCAAAACTCGGAGCCTGGATTTCTCATACGAAACTCACTTTAATTCCAGCCGCCAACGGTACCGGGCCACGGCCTACTTCGACCTGGAAGCCCTGGCGCTGAACATGCGCGCCATCAACGCCACGGTGCTCCCCTTCAATTCCTACGGGTTCCATCCTTCCGTCGCCCGTATGATGAGCCTGGAGCA
>JALUUP010000389.1 GCA_027021285.1 Bacteroidota bacterium
AGACTGATGGCGCTTCCGTCGATTTCGATGCGGTGGAGCTTGTGCTCATTGAAAAACATGGTAATGATGTCGCCTTCGGTCTGATCGAAACGGCCCGGTGGTCCGAGCGTGTCTCCGGGTTCAGGTTTGCTTTTCGACGCGGCAAACGCCTCCCGGTGGGCTTCCATTTTTTCCACGGCGTTGCTTGAAAACCTTACCGCGATGGAATCCGCGCTGATCTGTGTGTCGCGGTACCAAACCACCGGGTCGAAACGCAATACGGCAAGGCTGTCGTTGCGAAACATCATGACGAGGTTCGCCCGCGCCGCCAGGTCGCCGCGGAGGATACGGACACTGTCGCTGGCAACGAATGTGTTGGTGGAATCGCGGTACGCTTCCATCCGGCCGCTCGTCATGTGGAGAGTATCGAGGCGCAGGGAATCGGGGGCGTCCCGGCGCTTGACGAACGTGGAATCCACCTGTCGCAGGTAGGGATTGCCTCTGACGATGGTCACCTTGCGATCGAGATACTGGACCACGCTGTCGCCGAGCATGAGCGCGTTATCCTGTTTGAAGTCGATGTTGACGTTTCCCGTGGCGATGGCCTTGCTCGAATCCCGCTCGTACACGAGATGGAGCGCGTGAATCCGGGTGTTCGGATCATCCACCGTTACGTCTCCGGAGAACACGGCGATTTTCCTGTTGACGTCGTATTCCCCGCTCGAAGCTGTCAGGACGGTGGAGCCGTCGTTGACCTCGATGGGCGCGGACGAGCGGGCCAGGCGTGTGTTGCCGATATACAGGCCATGCGATGTTTTCAGGGTCAACGTATCCTGGATGATGACGACGTTGCCCAGGAGTTCGACCTCGTTCCGGTCAAGGTATTGGATCGCCCGGTCGCACCGGATTATGACCTTGTCCTGTCGCAGGCGCACGTTGCCGATCAGTTCACGGAACGCTTCACCGCCGATCGTTTTTCCCACCAGGCTGTCGGCGTGTTCGACCACCATGAGTTTTATTTCCTGGCCGTGCGCGGGGAACCAGGGCGGGAGAAAGAAGAACATGCCGAAGAGTATGAAGAAAAACCTGGGTTTCATGGCGTTTCAAGGTACGAAAAAGGTGGAAATGATTCCGAACAGTCGTATTTTGTCATGACCTTTAGTATCGCTTATTCAGGCTCCATGCGCATAGCAATCATTTCTGATATTCACGGCAACCGGGAAGCGCTGGACGCGGCGTTGGACGATATTTTCCGCCGCGGTGTTGATGTCATCGTATGCCTGGGAGATATCGTCGGGTATGGTCCCGACCCGGGCTACTGCATCGAACGGATTGGTAAGGAGACCAGTAACGTCGTTTTGGGAAACCATGACGAAGCCGTGTTCTTGCCGCAAAAGAGCATGGAGTTCAATCATGTGGCGCGGGCAGCCGTGAAGTGGACGATCCGAAACCTGGACGAAGCCCATGTTACGTACCTGAAAAACCTGCCCCGGTCCCTTTCGATGCATGATATCCTGTTTATTCATTCAGCGCCCGGAGATGAGGGGCGTTGGCCGTATATCTTTTCAAATTTCGAGGCACAGATGTATTTCTCGAAGTTCAAGGAGCGGCTGGCGTTCGTGGGGCATTCCCACGTTCCCGGGTTATTTTCGCTGAACCCGTCGGTTACGGAGTTCAATGGTCGTGATCGGTTCATCATCAACGTGGGGAGTATCGGTCAGCCCCGTGACCGTGACAAGCGCCTGAGCTATGGCGTGCTGGACACGGTGGCGGCGACGTACGAGAACATCCGCCTGGATTACGACGTTCGGACCACGGCTTCGAAAATCCTGGAAAACGGTCTTCCCGTCTCACTGGCGGAACGGTTATTCGTGGGTCGCTGAACATGTTGTAATATTAGCGGCGAAAGAAATCGTGTCCCGAGGACAAGGATGTTTTCTTCGTGAAGAATATTCCTTCATATATTCGATTCGATCAATTCCATTTGACACAGAAACCATCATGTGCTATATTTACAAGTCCTATTATTTTGTGGAGAATTCCACATTCTTATAGGGAATATGCATTGGGGTGTAGCCAAGTGGTAAGGCAGCGGCCTTTGGAGCCGCCATGCGGAGGTTCGAATCCTCCCACCCCAGCGATGAGTAGAACACGAATGAAAAGATAAGTCAGCGACGAGTAACGGAATACGATGTTGGTTTTCAGCGGCCGCTCAAATCCAGAGTTGGCGGAGGAAATAGCTTCACATATCGGAGAACCCCTCGGGGGGGTCGATATCAAGACCTTCAGCGATGGGGAAATCTGGGTCAAATACCGGACGAATATTCGCGGGCGCGATGTTTTCATCATCCAGTCCACGTTTCCTTCCGCCGACAACCTCATGGAACTGTTGCTTCTGATTGACGCGGCCAAGAGAGCTTCCGCGCGACGGGTCAACGCGGTGATTCCGTACTTCGGTTACGCGCGACAGGATCGGAAAGACCGCCCTCGTGTGGCCATCTCCGGTAAGCTTGTTGCAAACATCCTGACCAGCGCGGGCACCGACCGCGTGATCACGATGGACCTGCATGCGCCGCAGATACAGGGTTTCTTCGATATTCCGGTCGATCACTTGTATTCATCGGCCGTGTTCATCCCGTATTTCGTCGAGGCGAATATTCCCGACCTGACCGTGGTTTCTCCCGACGTGGGCGGAATTAAAATGGCCCGCGCCTACGCCAAGCGCCTCAATGCCGACCTGGTCGTGCTCGACAAGCGCCGTCCCGAGCCCAACGTGGCCGAGGTCATGAATATCATTGGTGAGGTCGAAGGGCGCAACGTACTTATCGTTGACGATATCATCGATACGGGAGGGACGTTTACCCAGGCAGTGGAAGTGTTGTGTAAGGCAGGAGCCAGGGCGGTGTATGGCGCGTGTTCGCACGGTGTTTTCAGCGGTGCGGCCTATGAGCGGTTTAAGCAGGCCCAGTTGACCCGCCTGACGGTTACGAACACGATCCCACTTTCGGAGAACATGAAATCCCTCGACAACATCGAGGTTGTTTCCGTTGCTCCGCTATTCGCGGAAGCGATCAAGAGAACGCATTTGCATCAGTCAATCAGCTCGCTGTTTGATGTTGATAAAGATAAAGTAATGTAGGAGAAACAAGGTGTCAGAGTTAACGATCAACGCGCAACTACGAAAGAACACGGGACGCTCGGAGGCAAAGCGCCTTCGCAAAACCGGCAGCGTTCCTGGTGTATACTACCTACACAACGATGTGAACATTCCGGTTACGGTAAACGCGCTGGAAATCCGGTCGCTTGTTTTTACCAAGGAAACGAACATCGTGAACCTGAAAATGGACGACGGAACGGAACACCAGTGCGTCGTGCGGGACGTCCAATTCGACCCGGTAACGGATCAACCGGTGCATATCGATTTCATGGGCATCGAAGCCGGCGAGATGATCGATATCGAGGTTCCCATCGAGCTCGTGGGTGTCCCGGAGGGCATCCGCATGGGAGGCCGGCTGCAGCAGACCCTGTCTCGATTGAGTATCCGTACCGTGCCATCCAACATTCCTTCCCACGTATCGGTGGACATTTCTCATCTGAAGATCGGAGAATCTGTTCACGTCAGTGATTTCGAGACCGGAGATTACACGATTACCACAGATCCGGAAATTCCTGTTGCCCACGTTGCCATGACGCGCAGCGTAGCTGAAGATGAAGTGACCGAGGCGGAAGCCGAAGTGGAAGAGGAGGCGGAACCGGAAGTCATCACGAAGGGCAAGCAGGAAGAGGAAAAGGAATAGCACTTCCCCATCCAGGCATAAACCTTCTTTGCAAACTGAATCCGGCAATGACTGTGTTCTCATCCTTGGCCTCGGGAATCCCGGAGACGAGTATTACGAAACCCGGCACAACATCGGTTTCATGGTGGTGGATGCTTTTGCCCGGCGGCACGCGGAACGGGGTTTCGAGCCAGACGTGAATTTCCATCAAACCATAGCGCGGTATATGCAACGGGATGTCCTTCTGGCAAAACCGATGACGTATATGAATGCGAGCGGCGAAGCCGTGGAGGTCCTGGTGGATCGGTATCGACCGGCGCCGGAACGGCTCATGATCGTGTATGACGATGTCGATCTTCCGCTGGGAGCGATTCGGCTGCGGAAGCAGGGTGGAAGCGGAGGACACCGGGGAATGGAATCCGTTATAACGCATCTTGGAACGCTGTCCATCCCGCGGTTGCGGTGTGGCATTGGAGCGCCTCCTGATGACATGGACACGGCGGATTACGTGTTGTCTCCTTTCGAACCGGAGGAGGAAGAAATCGCACGAGACATGGTTGAACGAGCGGTCGTCGCGTTGGAAAGCTGGATCGAATCCGGCATTGAAAAAACCATGGCCTTGTACAACTATTCAGCATCAAATCAACAGGATTCATCGCAATGATTGAACTGTCCACGTACTATCCTGTTCTCGGTGTAGTCGGATTGCTTACCGCCTACGTTATTTACGTTTTTGTCAAGAAGCAGCCTCAGGGCACGGAACTCATGCGTGATATCTCCGAGCAGATCCACATAGGCGCGATGACGTTTCTGAGAAAGGAATACTCCGCCCTGGCCGTGTTCGTTCTCGTTGTGTTCGTGCTCCTGATGGGCTTTCTTTCATGGAAGACGGGTATCGCGTTTCTCAGTGGAGCGGCGTGTTCCATGATGGCCGGGTTTTTCGGAATGAAGGCCGCTACCATCGCCAACGTCCGTACCACCGAGGCCGCGCGCGCATCCGGTCAATCCAAGGCGCTCATCGTATCGTTTTTCGGCGGTTCCGTGATGGGATTGTCGGTGGCAAGTCTTGGGCTGATTGGAGTTGGTGTTTTCCTTGTTGTTTACGGTATCGCGGACGCGGAGTACATTAACGGTTTTGCTATGGGCGCGAGTTCCATCGCCCTGTTCGCGCGTGTCGGTGGGGGGATTTATACGAAGAGCGCGGATGTCGGCGCGGATCTTGTCGGCAAGGTCGAAGCCGGTATCCCCGAGGACGATCCACGTAATCCGGCGGTAATTGCGGACAATGTCGGCGACAATGTGGGCGACGTTGCGGGAATGGGGGCTGATATCTTTGAATCGTACGTGGGTTCCATGATTGCGACAATCGCTATCGCGGCAACCGTGTCGCTCGAACCGTTTGCGGGAAATCGCCTGTTGTACATGGGAGTACCACTATTCGTCACCGCTATGGGTCTCATTGCGTCCCTCGTTGGTATCGGGTCGATCAAGCTGTTTTCCAAGGGGAATCCCGCGGTCGCTCTGCGCTATTCATCCTTTGTAAGCAACGCTCTTCTCCTCGTTGCGTCCGCGGTTGCCTTCAATGCGCTCGGTGTGAGCATGGGAGTGTTCTGGGCGTTGCTGTCCGGCGCCATCGCGGGTACGATCATCGGATTGATTACGGAATTCTACACCGGCGGCAAACCGGTCATCCGGATAGCCAATTCCAGTAAAACCGGTGTTGCGACCAACATCATTTCCGGTCTCGCCGTGGGTATGGAAAGCGTGGTGCTACCTGTGCTTATTATCTGCGTGGCGATTTTCGCTGCGTTCATGGAAGCCAACATTTATGGGATCGCCATTGCCGCCGTCGGCATGCTGGCGACGGTCGGTATCACCATGTCCGTCGACGCGTACGGCCCCATTGCAGACAATGCCGGCGGCATTTCCGAGATGGCCGGGCTCGGCCCGGAGGTGCGCAAGATTACCGATAAGCTGGATTCGCTCGGCAACACAACAGCAGCGATTGGCAAGGGGTTCGCCATCGGTTCCGCCGCCCTGACGGCGTTGGCGCTGTTCTCCGCGTACACCGCGGCGATCAAGCTTCATACACCGGATTTTACGATTAACCTCACGAACCATACGGTGGTGATCGGATTGCTGATCGGCGGATTTCTTCCATACCTCATTGCAGCCATAACCATGACGTCGGTCGGAAAGGCGGCGTTCGCAATGGTGGAAGAAGTGCGACGGCAGTTTCGCGAGATCGCAGGATTGATGGAGGGAACCGCCAAGCCTGATACGACGCGCTGCGTTGATATTGCAACAGCAGCCGCGTTGAAGGAAATGATCCTGCCCGGCCTGATCGCGGTCATCTCACCGGTTCTGGTAGGGTTTCTCCTGGGCCCTGAAGCGCTGGGCGGCTTGCTTGCCGGCGCAACCGTATCCGGTGTCCTGCTGGCGCTGTTCATGGCCAATGCGGGCGGCGCATGGGACAATGCAAAGAAGTATATCGAGCAGGGGAATCTCGGCGGCAAGGGATCGGAAGTGCACAAGGCGGCCGTGGTGGGAGACACCGTGGGCGATCCGTTCAAGGATACATCCGGACCTTCGATGAACATCCTCATCAAGTTGATGTCCATCGTCTCACTTGTAATTGCTCCGCTACTTTTTTAGAATTTAGTAATTCCTGCTCCTCGGGTGTAACGGGGAGCCGTTTTGTACAATGACCGAAGGAAAGAATTGACATGGAAAAGCGCTTTTACGAAACAACGTTTATCGTGAACTCCAGTCTTGACGACGATCACATCGATAACATCATCAAATCGGTGGAGGACATGATTACCAGGGCCGGGGGCACGGTTGTCTCGACCGAACGCATCGGCCGACGTCGCCTTGCCTATCCCATAGCCAAGAGGAACAACGGGTACTATGTTTCTCTGGAGTACGAGATAGCTGATCCCGCCTTGGTGGCGAAACTGGAACAGACATTTCATCACAACGAGGACATTCTGCGGGCGTTAACGCTTACACTCTCGCCGCGTGAAGTCGCCGCCAAACATAACCGGCAGGCTGAGGCGGCGATGCAGACGAAACAAGCGGAACCTTCTCCGTCTCCCGACGAAAGCAACGGAGAAGAACAAGCGACCGTGGAAAGTGATGAAGAAAGCATATCTGAAGAAAACGCCGACTGATCACGATCGATCACGATTTATCAAGCGACGTATCATAATACAAGTGGAGATGCTATGGCTGATTTGAAAATGCCGGAACTGAATTCTGTATTGATAGCCGGCAACCTGACACGTGATCCGATTTTTCGCAATACATCGAACGGAACGCCGGTGGTGAATTTTTCCATCGCGTCCAATCGTCGGTATCGGGACAGTTCCAATGAATGGCAGGAAGACGTCTGTTACGTGGGAATTGTTGCGTGGAATAAACTTGCGTTGAGCTGCAGTGAGCGCCTGCGAAAGGGCAGCGCCGTTCTTGTGGATGGCGAATTGCAAACGCGAAACCTGAAACGGGAAGATGGAACGGTGCGAAGCATCCTCGAGGTGAAAGCCCGCCGCATCCAGTTCCTCAACCGCTTTCAAAGTCCACACGACGGAAACGGGAGGGAAATGACGGGAGAGCGGAACTACCGGGGAAACGATGCCGCTGCGGAAACCAACAGCATTTTCGAAGATGACGACGAACGGTTTGACGAGATTTTCGGCGACACCAAGGACATCCTCGATTTCAAAAGTGACACTGGTCGCAAGCCGGACTCGATGGAAAATCAAGATTAGTATCGTACAACGTTTATATCAAGGAGTTGAATATGAAGGTCATATTGCGTCAAGCGATAAACAACCTGGGAGACATCGGTGACGCGGTTGTCGTGAGCGACGGGTACGCGCGGAACTACCTTCTCCCGAAGGGATTGGCCTACCTGGCGACCAAGAGCAACATGAGAGTGCTCGAAGAAGAAAAGAAGCAATTGCATATTCGTCAGAACCGGGAACTGAAAACGGCGGAAGAGGTAGCGAAGCAACTGGAAAAACCGGAAAATTCCATTACCATTCACATGCAAACGGGGGAAGAGGACAAGTTGTTTGGTTCGGTGACCAAGGAAATGATTGCGGAGAAACTGATGGAGAAGGGTTTTCGAATCGACAAGCGCAAGATTGTGCTTGACGAGCCGATCAAGGTCCTCGGCATCTACACGGTGCCCATTAAACTCCACACGAATGTCACCGCGAAGACGAAAGTATGGGTGGTCCGGTAGCAAACCGGACTTTCTTTTATGAGCAGAAAATTTGCTCTTGATTGGATGTGCTATTATCACCATTTTTTTCATGGTACACGGGTATTATGGAACTGAATTTCACAATACTTGTTACGGATCGTGTTCGATAACCTGTTGTTTACACCAACAAAGCATTACAATGGAAACTAATACAGATACGCCTCCGGAAGTCGAGGAAAAAACGCTGGAGGAAGTAACGGTGCGATTCGCCGGGGATTCCGGCGATGGCATGCAGCTTACCGGTTCCCAGTTTACGAAGACCACCGCCCTGGTGGGAAATGATCTCGAAACATTTCCCGATTATCCTGCCGAAATACGGGCTCCCGCTGGAACGCTGTTCGGGGTGTCCGGCTTTCAGATCAGCTTTGCCAGTCATGACGTGTATACACCGGGAGACCGGCCTGATGTCCTGGTTGCGATGAACCCGGCTGCGCTGAAAGTCAACCTTGAAATG
>JALUUP010000390.1 GCA_027021285.1 Bacteroidota bacterium
GGCGCCCGCCCGGCTGCCGCGGGAACCGGAAGCGAAACCATTCCATGAGTGAACCCTTGTCGAAATCGGGCCAGACGTTCATCACGTTTTCTTCCGTCAGCAAAGAAGGACGATAGACGATAAGTTCGTCCCCGCTGGACATGACGGGGAAGTAGCCGTACACGACGGCGGGTTGCAGTAAGTTTTCGCGTTTGCACTGTTCTTGCAGCTCGCGCAGGCGTGGACGAATTTCACGCTCTACGAATTCCCGGTACTCGTCGTCGCTGCGCTTGCCCCTTCGGATTTGCCACTGGCCGCGCACGAGCGCAGTTTCGTTCAGGTATTCGAACACCGTGTCGAGTGGAATGCCTTCCACGACTTTCGATCCGAAGAACGGCGGTGAGGGAATCGGAACATTGGACGACACCGCGGAGCGGGCAGACGATGGTATCGATTCCCGCGGTTTGGATACTGCGGCGGAAGACGACGTTTTCCTTTTCTTTCGCGGTGGCGTTGTCTCCGGGTCGCGTTTCAGCTTGCCCGCGGCCAGCTCTTCCATGAACCGCAGGCCGTCGAAGGCGTCGCGGGCGTATCGCACCGGGCCGTTGTACACGGGGGCGATCTCTTCGCTTACGAATCTCCGGTTAAGCGCGGCTCCGCCCAGGACCACGGGAACGGCGATCCCTCGTTCCTTCATCACCTCGACGTTTTGCTTCATGATCACCGTGGACTTGACGAGCAGACCGCTCATGCCGATAGCGGTGGCGCCGTGCTCCCTTGCTTCTTTCATCATCTGCTCCACGGACACCTTGATACCGAGATTTATCACCCGGTAGCCGTTGTTGGTGAGAATGATATCGACGAGGTTCTTTCCGATGTCGTGCACATCGCCCTTGACCGTCGCAAGAACGATGACGCCTTTGTTTGCCGCGCCCACGCGGTCCATGTGTGGTTCCAGGAACTGAACCGCGGTCTTCATGGTCTCCGCCGACTGGAGCACGAACGGGAGTTGCATCTCTCCCGACCCGAACAGCTCGCCGACGATTTTCATTCCTTCCAGGAGTATGGTGTTGATGATCTCCAGAGGCGCGTACTTTTCCATTGCGTGTTTCAGGTCGTCCTCGATCCCCGACCTGTCCCCGTCGATGATGCGCCGCATCAACCGCTCCTCGAGGGAGAGCTCCTCGCGCTCCACGGAGGCATCTTCCGCCGGTTTTTCCCCCGCGTAGTAAGCCATGAGCTCGGTCAACGGATCGTATGTGCAGGTGCGTTTCTGGTCAGCCATTGGTTTTCTTTAGTAAATTACTAATATACTTGAAAGCACACAGCTTCCCCAACTTCGAGAAATGCTTGTTCAGGGAAACCGTGTCGTGCTCCACAACCACGAGAAACGCACCATGCAAAGAAACATCGAATGCAAGATTCCGTGCTCCGACACGAGCGAGGTAGAGCGTCGCGCCTGCGATCTCGGGGCATCGTTCCAGTGGCGGAGATGCCAGCGCGATACGTACTTTCCCGTTCCCTCCGGAAGGTTGAAACTACGGGAGGTGGAAGGCAAATGGGGCGAAGTCATCTTTTACCGTCGCGCAGATACGAGCGGCGCACGCGAGAGCCTTTACCGAATCACACCGGAACCGGATCCCGAAGGAATGCGCGCCCTCCTGGCCTCGGCGCTGGGCGTGATTGTCACCGTGACCAAAACCAGGACCTTGTACCTGCTCGGTTCGACGCGCCTTCATATCGACGAGGTGGAGGAGTTGGGTTCGTTCGTTGAAATCGAGGACGTGGTTTCCGGTAACGCGGAGGAGGATGATTCAAATCGACGGGTGGAAGAATTGGCGGCGC
>JALUUP010000391.1 GCA_027021285.1 Bacteroidota bacterium
TATCCCGTCGGATCGGTGGAGTGGTGGCGGATCACGCAGTTGAATCTTTTCAAGCTGTCGCTTTCCCAGGCGGCACAGGACGGCGCGCTGGAAACCGACGTCGAGACAGCCACCGTTTTCGGCGGCGAGGGCTCCGGCTTCGTCGTGCCCAAGGAATGGATGCGCGAAAACATCTCGTACATCGACAGCGCCACGCTGGCCGGACTGCCGAGCGAGCTCACACTGACCAACGGGACCAACCAGAAGATGGTGTTCGCCGCCGTGCCGCAGATCACCGTAGGAAGCCTGTGGCACTCGGAGCTCGACCTGCGCTTCGTTCCCCCGGTGGTTTTCGATCCCAACGTCGGCAAATTCTCTTTTTACGGGGTGGGCCTGACTCACGCCTTCACCAACTGGTTCCGCGATCCACCGTTCGACGCCGCAGTCCAGGTCGCTTTCCAGCGCTCGCAGATCAAAAATGAAGTCGGCGTTACCAAGGCCCAGCTCGAAGCGCGCACCAACTTGTTCACGGTGAACCTCCACGCCAGCAAGCGATGGGACTGGGCTGAGCCGTACGTGGGCGTTTCCTACGAGACCCTGAATTCCGACGCCAGCTATACCTTCACGCTCCCCCAATCCATCAAGGATGAAATCGGCTACGACATTGATCCGCAGACAGTGCCGGTCAGTCTCTCCGACCAGGCGATCAAAGCCACACTCGGATTTACCGCCCACCTCGGACCCGTCATGGCGTTTGTCAGCGCGGGATTCGCCAAGCACATGATCTACAGCGGGGGAATCGGGTACAGGTTCGAATAACCAGACATTTCAGGAAACGGCGGAGCGCCTCCGCATAACGGGGAGCAGACGGGATTACCAATGAGCGCACGGTTCGCCCGCGCTCGTTTTCTCGCTGCTACAAGAAAGAATCTTTCAGAATGCGAGTTCACTCGCTTTTCACTGCCACTGTCCTGGACAAGCGGAAGCAGGTTCGGGCAAAAGCCTGGAAGGCATGCGCTGCCTTTGCGACAGCGTGAGGAAACGAGGTTGCCTGCATCGAGAACCGGTTCGAAGAATGTCCCTCCGTTCGTGTCGTCTCAACCCAGACATTTCCCAGGGAGGATATCAGCGTCGCGTACTCGGCGATTTTTTCCGTGAGCTTGAGATCGGACGCCTCCACTTCCCGGAACCGGGCGGAGATATCCATGAGGCGGTCGAGGTACGTCCCGGCGGTATCCAGTTTGTTGACGGCCAGGAAAACGAGCTTGAAGGATTGCCGGAGCATGGCCTCCGCCTGGAAGATTTCGTACATGGCAGGATCGATGACGCGTTGAGACTCCGCCAGGATGGTGTTGATCATGGCCGTATCCGGTGAATTTCGGCAGGCGTAACGGGCAAATATCAGGGCGTGATCGAAAAACCCGGAAAAGCTGTTCAACAACATCATCTCCACCTGCGTATTCTCCCGGTACCGCCGGTACATCCTTTCGTTCGTGTCCCGGAGCTCGTTCCGCAACCCTTCGTCGGTCACCACCGCCTCCAGGGCCAAGCGCAGCGCCTCGGCGGCGTACCAGGCGCTGTACACCATCCGGCCGTTATCGCCGTCGGGTTGATGGTTCAGGGTGTATTCCATCACCACGGGCAGGGAGTCCGCGAGGGAAACCTGGTCCGGTAACTGCCCCCATGCCGCCGGGCCCGCCGCGTGGAACAGAATGATCATGAAGAGAGCGCGTGCAAGACGTTTCATCATTTCCCAACCATCGAAAATTTTACATGTTGTCCGATCTTCCCGTCCGGGAAATCTCGATCTCGAAACATCGTCATTTTTCC
>JALUUP010000392.1 GCA_027021285.1 Bacteroidota bacterium
CACAAGATTTCGGTGATAGGAACAGGGTATGTCGGGCTCGTGTCCGGCACCTGTTTCGCGGAAAACGGAAATACGGTTATCTGCGTTGACAATGACGCGACCAAGCTGGAAAAACTCCGGAACAGGGAAATACCAATTTACGAGCCGGGCCTCTTCGAGATCTACCTTCGCAATTTTAAAGAACATCGACTCCAATTTACCGACGACCTGGAAAAAGCGGTGCTGGCTTCGGATATCGTTTTCCTTTGCCTGCCGACGCCACCCAACGAGGATGGCTCCGCCGACCTGAGGTATGTTCTTGATGTTTCCTCGAATATCGGGGAGATACTTGGCCGGCATCAACCACAGCCGTACAAAATAATTGTTGATAAAAGCACTGTTCCCATCGGTACATCCGAGAAGGTGCGCGAGGCGATTTCGCAGCATTATTCCGGCGAGTTCGACGTCGTCAGCAACCCGGAGTTTTTGCGGGAGGGATTCGCTGTTGAAGACAGTCTCCGTCCCGATCGCGTGGTTATCGGCTCTTCCTCACAGCGGGCGACCGATATCATGGTGGCATTGTATAAACCGTTTGTGAGATCGGGGAATCCCATCATCGTAATGGACGAGCGCAGCGCGGAAATCACGAAATACGCAGCGAACAGTTTCCTCGCCATGCGGATATCATTCATGAACGACCTGGCAAACTTGTGTGAAATCCTCGGAGCCGATATTGATAACGTGCGTCGGGGTATCGGTACGGATTCGCGTATTGGAAAGCGGTTCCTGTTTGCGGGAGTTGGTTACGGAGGAAGCTGTTTCCCCAAGGACGTCAAAGCGTTGCAAAAATCGGCCGAAGAAGCCGGGCATCCTTTGCGACTTGTGAAGGCGGTGGAAGATATCAACGCCGACCAGCCGAGGATGTTCTTTGAAAAGATCAGGCGGTATTATGAGGGAAATCTCACGGGAAGACGCTTCGCCGTGTGGGGGCTTGCTTTCAAACCCAATACTGATGACGTGCGTGAAGCTCCGGCGTTTAAAATTTGTGACCGGTTGCTGGAAGCGGGCGCATCGCTTGCCGCTTACGATCCCGAAGCCATTGAAAATGCTCGCCTTCGCTACGGAGACAGGATAGATTTTGCGGATGAACCGTACCAGGCGCTGAATGATGCCGATGCATTGTTGATCATTACTGAATGGAACGAATTCCGCCAACCGGATTTCGATGAAATAAAAACACGGTTGAAAGATCCGGTGATCTTTGATGGGCGTAATGTTTTCAACATTGAAGAAATGGCACGGGCCGGATTTCATTACGAATCTATTGGAAGACCTCCCGCGCGGCTCGACAAGACGCGTTGAGTCCGACGTCGGTCCCGCTCGTTTAAAGGCGGGCGGTTTCGATGCGCGACATCGAGAGCAATACCGGGTATGAAGTGTGCGGCGCGCATATGAAGTACAAGCAAATCGCTGTTGCCCGTTTGGGAAAAGCAGCAAGGCGACTACGGGCGGACGGTAGTTGGCACGTTTTCGAGAACGAGAGTGAAACGTATTACCGTGTCGTCAGGCGCGTTATGCAGCAGGTTCAGTTCGAGTCCGGGGAAGAGAAATCCCTCCTGGATCTCTTCGAACACTTCGAGCCACTTCCTGCCAGGGCATTGAAAGAAGGATTTCGCGAATCGTTGTGTATTCGCGTGGAAGACGACCGTTATACGCTCGAGCACCTGTATCTGCGTGCGTTTACAGGCTGGGAAACACTAGCACGAGCCGCGTCTGGATTCGGTGTTGAAGTGTATCTTGAAGCCAAGAACATGCTGGCGTGCCG
>JALUUP010000393.1 GCA_027021285.1 Bacteroidota bacterium
TGCCGGAGAGCAAAGCACGGAGGAACACGACATGCCATACCAAGTGATAGCCGTTCGAGATCGCGACAGCATCCGCACCGTCACACTCAACCGGCCGGAAAAGAGGAACGCGATGAACGACGCCCTGGTCCGCGAACTTCACCAGGTGATCCTGGAAACGGAGACCGACGAGGCGGTCCGCTGCGTGGTGCTCACGGGCGATGGCGCCGCCTTTTGCGCGGGAGCAGACCTCGCGTACCTGCAAAAGATCGCGGCGTACTCTCCACGACAGAACGAAACCGATTCCCGGGCCCTCATGGAAATGCTGTGGGCGTGGACTTCCTGCGCCAAGCCGACCATCGCGCGCGTGAACGGACACGCGATTGCCGGCGGGTGCGGCCTCATGCTCACCTGCGATATTGCCGTGGCGGTTGAGCAGGCGAAGTTTGGATTCACCGAGGTGCGGATTGGATTCGTTCCCGCCATCGTGATGAACCTGCTCCGTCGGCGGGTCGGAACGGGCCGGGCCGCCGAGTTGCTCATGCGCGGGCGCCTCATCGACAGCGCGGAAGCCGCTGCGATCGGGATGATTCATCGCGCCGTCCCCGCCGACGAGCTCGATTCCGCCGTCGCGGAGATCGCGAGCGATTTCGTGGAACACGCTTCGCCCACGTCGCTGCGGTTGACCAAGCAGCTTCTCATGGAAACGGAGCCGATGTCGCTGCGAGAAGCCATGACCCACTCGGTCCGCTTCAACGCGATCTCCCGCACGACCCCGGATTTCAAACGAGGGGTTCAGGCGTTTCTGGATAAGCGAAAGATTTCCTGGAAGGAAGATTGATCCGCCGAACGGTCAGAGCATGCCGTACTGCTTTCGCAAATACCACTCGATCGCGAAAAGAGCAATGGCGAGCGCGAGGATGTACATCAGGCTCCAGAGAGGAATATCGGTCGTGTGATCGATGGTGACGGGCTTGAAATCGGGATCGGCAACCAGGTCGGCGGCAAGCTCCCTTACCTCCGGCGGAGTATAGAATTTCCCCCCGCTGCGGTAGGCGACCTGCTGAAGGAGTGCGGCGTCGGCACGCGTTTCGAGAAATTCGATGTTGACCTCGCCCACGCTGAACCGCCCCCTGTCCGAACCCAGTTTCTCCCCATTCCGCATCGCCGTCCCATCGTACGTGTAATCACCCTCGGGCAGGGCCTCGATGCGTGTCCGGTACTGGCCGCCACGAACCGGTTCGAGGTACACTTCCCTGGCGCCGGCCTTTCCCGTGATCGTCACCCGCACTTCGGCATCGTCCACCGGCTCATAGCTTTCGTTGTACACCTGCGCTTCAAGCACTACCGGTTCTCCATTATCCGTGATCTCGCGCGCGGGACGTATGCGCACGAACTTTTCATCCTCGCGGGTTGTAAGCCAACGGACGGCGTTGCCGATCAGCCGGTAGGGAACGAAACCGCTCTTTTCGCCGCCGGCGGTTTCCCATCGCCACATTCCGTACGCGAGAAACGCCAGCACCCTGCTCCTGCCCAGCTTCCTGGCCACGAGAAGAGGCTCGTCGAACTCGACGTCGTTGATCTTCATCGTACCCAGCACCTCGGAACCGATGCGGGCGGTGAAGGAAGATTGTGTGCGAAACAACGGCGGTAATAACGGCCAGACATTCCGGGCTATGCCGGAGGACGTCACCGGGTGGAGAAACGCCTTTTGCGTGGGCTGGAAGAACACTTCCGTCTCGTCGGTCCGGGCAGACTGCACATCGACGGGAAACACGGAGCCAAGCATGCGCACGAGCCGTCCGGGATCGGTTTTGCGTTGCAGGACGACCAGCACCGGTTTCATGCGCCGCACCGCGTAATCGGTAATCAGGGATTCCATCCGCTCCCCGCCCCGCCCGAAGGGAAATCCGACCAGCACGAGGCAGTCGGTTTCCTTCAACGCATCAGCGCCGGGTTGGGGATCGTACCAGGATTGGGCGTTCTTTTGGATGAACGAGGTGAGCTGGATGTTCCTGTCCCGCAACAAGACCCTTCTGAAAAGGGCCACGTCGGGCGAGGGAGCCGCCGCCACGAGCGCCACGCGCATCCTGGTTTTCTTGATTTTCACCATGACCGACCGCGAGTTATTTCGCTTCGTCAGCTCGCCGGGCAGGGGCGCGACGCTGGCCGTCAGCCGTTGCATGCCCTCGGCGGAAGGACGATACGTGAACGCCACATCGACATCTCCTCCTTGCGAACCAAGCTGCACGTTGCGCGTTTCCAGGAGCTTCGCTCCCTCGCGCAGGCTTACCGCCAGCTCGGTATCGGAATAGCCCGCGGAATGAACGGTGACTTCGACCGGGACTTCACTGTCCAGGTACGCGATCTCGTTGGTCGCCACTTCGCGGATCACCACGTCTTTTTTCTCCACCGTGTCGCCGATCACGACCGTGTACACGGGCACGCCCGCCCGTTCCGCGAAGCCCACGGGGTTTTTTCCCGTCGTAAACACGCCGTCGGAAAACAGTACGACGGCTCGCACGTTCTTGCCCTCGAACTCCGGCGCCGCCCGGCTCAGTGCGGAGGTGATGTCGGTTTCGCTGCCGTCAAAGGTCAGGGAATCCGGCGCGTATCCATCCAGCACATGAAGGCTGGAGCTGAACCTCCCGTACGACACCGCCGCTCCGGGTTCCAGTTTCGCAAGAGCGGCCTCCGCCACGGCATCCCGCAGTATCGCGCTTCGCTTTCCCGCCGCGTCCTCGATGGTCATGCTGCGGCTGTTGTCGAGCAAAACCAGCACGCGCGGAGGAAGGGTCTCGGTAGTGGTGAGATTCAGGATCGGTTCAAAAAGAACGAACACGAGCAGGGAAAGAGCCAGGGCGCGAAGGGACGTCAAGAGAATCCTGCGCCCACGCGAAATTTCCGGCACGGTGCGCCTGTAGCTCCAGATGGAAAACAGCGTCACCACCAGGACCAGCGCCAGCACAACCAGGACGCTGTCGGAAAAAGAGAGCGCGTACGAACTGAAGGCCGGGAGAAAATTCATGGGGCTACTTGAGGAAAACCATGCGACGGGTGATCACGGTTGCGCCCGCCGTGAGACGGTAGATATAGACACCGGACGAGAGACGAGAGGCATCCGCGGAAAAAGGAACCACGTACCGGCCCTGGGGACGGATCTCGTTCACCAGCCGGGCCACGTGACGGCCGAGCAGGTCGTACACGTCGAGTGCGACGCGGCTCGTTCCCGGCAGCGCGAATTCGATCATCGTGGTCTGGACGCCCACCGCCGACCTGGGGCCGAAGGGGTTCGGGTAGTTCTGTTCGAGGACGAACGCGCGCGGATAGAAGTTCTCGACCCCCGTGATCCGGGCGTCGCCATACTCGAATTCAAAGTACTCGCCGGGGGCGCCATAGGGCGAGGTGCGGGTTTCCTTCGTATCCCGCGCCTCGATGTAGTACCGGATTTTCGTTCCTTTCCTGAAAACCGGGACGCGCGCCAGGTAGAGGCCCGACCCGCTGCCTTCATTTGCCGATTGCATCATGCGCATTTCCATGCCGGTGAACGCGCCGCGTTCGGCGCCGTACCACAACGCAACCGAACCGGGTTTGACGGGATTCCGGGACACGACCCAGGCCGCCACGTAGTTAGCGGTTCCGTCCCAGATCACCCTGGGATGCGTGCTTATGACCATGCCATGATACAGCACCGCTTCCCAGGCATCAACGATGCCCCACCCCATCTTGTTGTCCGGACTATCCGCCTGGCTCGCCGTTTCGCGCAGGGCGTCGCGCACCTGGAGCACCGACAACTCCGGCCGGGCGGAGCGCACCAGCGCAGCCACACCCGCTGTCAGCGGGGTTGACAACGACGTGCCGTTCGCACGGGTGTAGGACGCCGTGTCCGAACGGGTCGCGCAAAAGACTCCAACCCCCGGAGCGCTGACGTCGGGCTTGATGCGGTTGTCGTTCGTGGGACCGTTGGAACTGAACCCCGCGACGCGGCCCTGCATCGTGACCGCACCCACCGAGATAATGCTGTCGGCATCGGCGGGGGCGATGATAGTGCCGGGGCGGTTTCCCTCGTTTCCCATGGCGTTCACGACTACCACCCCCAACCGGGCGGCGCGGGCGGCGGCGCGCGTGGTCACCGCGGTCTTCCCATCATAATCGCCGTTTTCGTAACTGTACCCCGAGCCGTCGTCGAAGGTGCTGTACGCGAGCGAACTCGACACGACCCCGGCCCCGCTTCGCTCCAGCCACTCGATCCCTTCCGCCCAGTAATCTTCCTCGATGGGGGTCTCCGAGCCGTTGACCTCCGTTTTTGCCAGGTAGAATTCCGCTTCGTAAGCGGGCCCGATCAACTTGCCTTCCTTGAATCCCGCCAGCGTGGAAAACGTGATGGTTCCGTGCGAATCCTGCCCCGGCGGATCGACACCGGGTTCATTTTCCGTCAGCGAATCCCGGTTGATGAAATCATACTCGGCGACGACCTTGCGCTGCCTGAGCGCCTCGTGAACGCGCCAGCGGTACCCGTTGTCGAGCATGCCCACAACGGCGCCGGTCCCGTCGATCCATATCTCGTGCACCTTTGGAACATTGATGAGCTCCAGCTGGGGCGCAGAGGAGCCGTAATCGAGGCTCCATTCCTGTGCCTTGAACAAGGGATCCCCCGCCAGGCCGCTTTCGTCGGGTTCCGGCTCGCGCCGGATGAACCGGACGACGGGCCTGATGGAAGTCACGAACGGCAACCGGGAAACGCGTCCTGCCAGCGACCCGGTCAGCCGCGCGGAAACAGCGTTGATCCAGCGCGACTCCGCCGCGATACGAATCCCCATCTCCTCCAGCCTCTGCCGGTACGGCCGGTACACGGGAAGGTCTTCGAACGTGACGATGGGAGCGCCCGCGCGCAAACGGCGGCGCTGCGCCCGCCCGGATATTCCCGCCCGTTCCGCCATCGCGGGCGTCGCGACAAGGGGCGTCCGAACATCGGGTCCCTTGTCGCGGAAGAAAATCCAGTATTTCCCGCTCTGAACACCGCTCTCCTGCGACCGAAGGCCGCCGGGCGCCAGGAACACGGCGAGAACAACCAGTATCCGCAGACATCCTTTCATGAGTTATTCCTCCCCAGAATACAAGACTCTATTCCTCCAGCAGGCGATTAATAATATCCAGGCTCGACACTCCTTCGGCCTCGGCGTTGAAATTCGTCACCAGGCGGTGGCGGAGAACCGGCGTTGCCACGGCCCTGACGTCTTCGATTTCCGGCGTCGGGCGCCCGTCGAGCACCGCCCGGGTCTTGGCGCCGAGAATCAGGTATTGCGACGCCCGCGGACCCGCGCCCCAGCTTATCCAATCCTTGATGAACGACGGGGACTCCGGCCGCGTGGGACGCGTGCGGGACACGAGATTCACGGCGAATTGCACCACGTTGTCCGCAACGGGCACCCGGCGCACCAGCTCCTGGATGCGGATGATCTGCGCCGCGCTGATGACCTTTTTCAGGTCGGCCTCGTATTCGCTGGTCGTGCTTTTCACGATCGTGACCTCCTCGTCGAGGGAAGGGTAATCCAGCCACAGGTTGAGCATGAACCGATCGAGCTGTGCTTCCGGAAGCGGGTACGTTCCCTCCTGTTCGATGGGATTCTGCGTGGCCAGAACGAAAAACGGAGGATCGAGATCATAGGTCTGGCCCGCTGCCGTGACCCGGTGCTCCTGCATGGATTCCAGCAGCGCCGCCTGGGTTTTCGGAGGCGTCCGGTTGATTTCGTCGGCCAGGACGATATTGGCAAAAACCGGCCCGCGGATAAACTTGAACGACTTGCGCCCGGCGCTGACGTCTTCCTCGATGATTTCCGTACCGGTAATGTCACTGGGCATGAGGTCCGGCGTAAACTGGATGCGCTGGAACTTCAGATCCAGTATCTCCGCGAGGGTGCGGATGATGAGCGTTTTCGCCAGGCCGGGAACGCCGACCAGGAGGCAATGCCCGTTGGAGAACAACGCGATGAGCATCTGCTCGATGATGTCGGTTTGCCCGATGATGACCTTGCCGATCTCGTCGGTGATTTTCCGGTGCGCCTCGCGCATGAACGCAACGGCGTCGATGTCGTTCTGGGGGATCTGGGTGTCTAACATAGAGGACCTGGTGGATGATTGATCGTGTGCAATATGGTTATTCGTTGAATTCCCTGACCGTGACGGTACCGAAAGAGGCCAGCTCTTTCTGCAGGTAGTCCGCGTCGCCCGACACGGCGATCACGGCGCGGTCGGGATGAAGGAAACGCCGCGCGGACTGCAAGACATCCTCGGCGCTCACGGCGAACAAGTTCTTGATGTAGTTCCGGTAATAGTCGAGATCAAACCCGTACAGTTCGCGGTGGATGATGCTGGCCGCCACCTGGGCCGGGGTTTCCAGCTGCAAGGGAAACATTCCGGCCAGGTAATGCTTCACCCCTTCCAGTTCGTCGCCGGGAACCGGTTCTTCCCTCATCCCGCGCATCTCGACCAGGATTTGTTCCACCGCGTCCCGCGTAACCTCGTTCCGAACCTCGGCGCCGACGAAAAACAACCCGGGCAACCGCCGCACGTCGAACTGGGAGTTGACCCCGTAAGTGTATCCCCGTTCCTCGCGAAGATTCAGGTTCAAGCGGGAGCCGAAGTAGCCGCCGAGCACCGTGTTCATAACCATGGCGGGGAGGAAATCCGGGTCGGAGCGGGCGATGCCGCGATGACCGACGGCGATGGCCGATTGAACGGCATCCTGCTTCGGCGCGATAATAACACGGGTGCTTTCCGGCGGAAGCGGAAGCTCCGGGACCGCCGACACGCGACTCTCTCTGCTCCAGTCGCCGAAAAACTCTTCGCCCAATTCCTGGAACGCCGAACGGGAAACGTCCCCGCCCGCCACCAGGAACACGTTGCCGGGAGCGATGTGCCGGGAAGCAAACTCTTCGAGATCGTCACGACTCATACGCTCGACGGATTCGAGCACGCCGTCCTGCGCGTATCCGAACGGGTGATCGCCGAAAACGCCCCGTGCCAGCGCCATCATGGAAAGAGCCCCCGGACTGGCGTTGCGCTGCATGATACCGGCCAGTCGCTGACGGCGCAGGATCTCCAGCTCGGGCGCGGGGAACGTCGCGTTGCACACAACGTCCGAAAGAACCTCCATGGCGGTACGCAATTCGCGGGAGAGGACGGAGCATCGCACCGTAAGCGCGTCCCAGTTCGAGCCGGTAACGATCGAGGCTCCGGCGAACTCCATCTGGAAAGCAATGGCTTCCGCCGTCCTGGTGGGTGTTCCCTTGGGAAGCATCTCCGAGGTCATGCTTGCAAGGCCGGGAATCCCGTCGTTGCAACCGGAACCGCTGCGAATCACCGCCGTCACGGAGACCAGTGGAAACGCGTGGTTTCCGTACACAAACGCCTGAACGCCGTTGCCAAGAACAAACGCGTCATAATGCGGGAAGGCGAGCTCCCTGGGAGGAGCCGGAGGAGGCGGAGCGGTGATATCGACAGCGAACTTGTTCATGCCTCGTTCTCCCGTGGCAGGTAATGAAGCGTCAACGCGGGACCGCCGGCGAAGTAACGGCGCGCGGCAGCGGACAAGTCATCGATATCGCGGGCGAGGTACGTTCCGAGCAGGGTGTTGATCACCGCCGGATCGTTCCAGATGGTCGCGAAATGCGCAAACCGGTCGGCGCGATTCTGCACGCGCTGCACGTGCTTTTCGAACTGCGTTTCCACCGCGTTGCGTGTCTTCTGAAGTTCTTCTTCGGCGATCCCCTCTTCGGTCAACCGCCCGATTTCACGAAGCAGTTCCTCCTCCAGGTCCCCGGCGGAGACACCCGGATTGGCAAAGGCCACGACCAGGGTCAATCCCGGGTATTCTCTCCCGTCAACATGGACCGACACGGAACTCGCCAGTTGCAGCTCCCGCACCAGCCGGATATTCAGACGCGAGCTCTCACCGGAGGAAAGGACATCCGAGATCATATCGATGGACACGAAATCATCCTCCGTTTCGGCGCACGTAGGAAAGACCATGAATACACCCGGCAAGGGGACGTTGTCTTTCACAACTTCGCGGAGCCCGGCATTGGAAAGCACGGGGGATCTCGGGGGACGCGCCTGGGGCTTCCCCGCGGGAATGCCGGCAAAATATCCTTCGACCAGCTTTTTCGCTTCGTCGAGCTCGATATCCCCCGCGATGGAGAGCACCGCGTTCGACGGCGAGTAGTACGTTTCATGAAACGCGAGAACGTCTTCGAGAGTGGCAGCCCGGATATCCTCCATGGAACCGATGACGGTATGTCCATACGGCGTGCCCGCGAATGCCAGCGACGCGATCTTTTCTTCCACGGAACCGTAGGGCTGGTTGTCGATGCGCTGCCGTTTTTCTTCCATCACCACCTGTCGCTGGACTTCAACG
>JALUUP010000394.1 GCA_027021285.1 Bacteroidota bacterium
CTGTACGGCAAGGGATCCACCGAGGCCAAGGCGTGCGCCACCGCCTGTGACCAGGTGGGAATCACCGACGGGAATCCCACGGATACCGGCGGCAAATTGCCCGAGGTCAACGGTCCCGATTTCATGCTGGCCACGAGCTCGGATCCCAACGACCCGTATTACCTTTACGTGGTCAAACCCCCGGCGTCAAGCCAGAGCGACTTCCGCCCGCTCACCCAGACCTCGGTTCGGGCGCAACCCAGCGTTTCGGACAACGGGACGTTCGCCCTGTTCGTGGACGGGAAGAAAAACATCCGCATTATCAGCCTCGACCCGCAACAGCCCGGAGAAATGATACTGGACAATTCCGGAATTTGGAACAACATCGCGTTGTCGCGTGATCAAAACCTCATCGCCGCCACGACCGTCAACAAGGACCGCTCGATCTACGTGTTCGACGTCTCGGGTTCGACTGCGCGAGGCAAGCAATTCGAAATCTACACGCCCAGTTATTCAGGCACTCCCGTACCCAACACGGTCGTGCTCGCGGACGCGCTCGATTTCAACTTCGACAACAGCGTCCTCCTCTTCGATTGTTATAACGAGGTCGATTATGGCGGAGATAAGTACGGTTTCTGGGAAATGAACATCCTGCGCGCGTGGGACCCGCAGAAAAACGATTTCGGTTCCGGTCTCGTCGAACGCATCTTCCCGTCCAATCCCGAGATGAGTATCGGGAATCCTTCATTCGCGCGGAATCACACGACGGTGTTCTGCTTCGACATCCAGATCGAATCAGAACAGTATTCCGGTGTTTACGCGATGGACGCTCTCACCGGGAACATCTCGGAAGTATCCGAGATCACGTATCCATCGATAGGGTACCCCAGTTACCGAAGCGATGACAAGGTCGTCTCTTTCGGCGATTTTCCCATGGTGGGTCAGTACGCCGGCAACGACATCATCATCAACGCGGAGGTGGGCAACGACGCAATAACGCCAACCGGAAACGCCGGCGTGTACATCGTCGGCGGTGTCTATCCCGTCTGGTATCGCGTCGGTCAGCGTCCCACCGGTACGACGCGGAATGCCGGGCCCGAGTCGTTCACGCTCGAGGTAAACTATCCGAACCCGTTCGGGCCGGGCTCGACATCTGGAACGAATACCACCAGCATCAGGTTCAGCGTACCCGATGGCCGGCAGCAGGTTCTTCTCCAGGTGCGCGATCACCTGGGCCGCATCGTGCAAACCCTCGTTAACGGACCCCTGAACCAAGGTTCACATACCGTGACGTTTCAGCCAGACAATATTCCGCCAGGCGTTTATTTTGCCATCCTGAAATCCGGCGTTGAAAGCAAAGTCATCAGGATGATGTACCTGCGCTGAAAAGCGAATCTCCCTCAGCAGAAAGGTCGCCGATTCGGCGGCCTTTCTTTTTCTTGTCTTCTATTCATGCTTCCAAAGTTCTTTTCTGCGAACGCGCGCGCGTTCCGGGACTTTGAAACGCCCCCGCGCCATCAACAACTCAAGTTGCCTCTTGATTTCCAGGAAGGAACGAAACTGGCGGTAGGTTACGTTTTCTTCACGACAGGCGGTCTCCAGCGGCCCGCGCGCAAACACAACATCGGAATACTTTGCCGGACAAACATCCATGAAATCGGAGCCAATGAAAACAATGACCTCCGCGTCGGAACTGCGCGTGACCAGGATGTTTCGCGTGCAGACGAGGCATCGCGTGCATTCACAATCCTCCCAAGGCGTTGTAATCGCTCCCGCAGCCCCGAGCGGAATCGAAGGGCCGGAAGGTTCACCATCTTTCCGT
>JALUUP010000395.1 GCA_027021285.1 Bacteroidota bacterium
CGTACGATGGAATCACCTCGCGTCTTCGGTCATCAATGCAGGCATCGTGCTGAAGTTGTATCCCCCCGGGACAGTGAAAGAGGAATTCCTTTACCACAAGGTACGGCGCGGGGAGACTTTGTATGCCATCGCCGACATGTATGGGGTATCAGTCGGGGAAATACGGCAATTGAATGGCCTGAAAAACGGTTTGATCCGGATCGGGAAAAAGCTGAAAATCCCCGTCGTCGGCTCGCGCGTTGACCGTACGGCCCCGCTGGCCAAGACCTACATCGTCAAAAAGGGCGACACGTTGTTCAGTATCTCCCGCATCCTGGATGTTTCGGTGGAAGATCTGAAAAAATGGAACAGGTTGGGGGCGATCCTGCCTGAAGGGAAAAAACTCCTTTATTACTAAACGGATTCGATACGTACGCATCGCACCTCCCCCGGCGTTTCGTGCTTCAAGGGGGTGTTTCTTTTCCCCGGACAGTTGTATCTTGTTGACGCAGAACACGGTCACTGTCCACAGCCCGAACTGACCAGTTGAAAAATACTTCGATCCACGAAATGCTGAAACGCCGTCGGCACCGCAGGCTGCTTTTACGCAGTGTTGGCGGGCTGATGCTCGTGTTTCTCGGGTTGGCAGCGTGGGATGGTTTGAGCGCGCTGACCGGCGTGGGGAACTACATCCCACCGCCCGGACTCATTGCTGACGGGTGGTGGCGCTGGAGCGTCCACAATCTCGACACGTCCTATCGTTCCATGTTTCGACGCCAGATTGAGCACGACGTACGTGCAGCCAGGCAAGCGGCCCGACCGGCGCGGAGTGTTGAACGCGACTCTTCCCCGGTACACATCCCGGTCGAACCGATACGGGGTTTTACGGTATCCCGGCGCTTGTCGGAACGGTATCCTCCGGATACGGCGTTTTTCACGAAAGATCGCGAACGCCTCAATATCCTCATCTACGGTGTCGACAGCCGTCTGGGTCGGGAACGGGCGCGGGCGGACGCAATCCACCTCGTCTCCATTGATCTTGACCTGGGTCTTGTCGAGGTCGTATCCGTTCCGCGGGGCTTGTACAGTTATGCCGGGTACAAGGCCAAGAACTCGAATATCATCGCGAATGTGCTTGCCAGTCGCGGCCGGGATCGCTTTCTGCGTGCTGTGGAAAAAATCTGCGGGATGGGGCCCATCTCGTATTACATCGAGGTCGGCTTCTCCCAGGCTATCGGTATCCTGGAGCTTCTGGGTTATGAAAACCCCGCGCTGGAGTTGCAGGCCCTTCGAACGCGGAAGGGATTTCAGTACGGTGACGTCAACCGTTCGTACAACCAGGGCGAGTTCATCTGCATGCTTTTTCGCAGGTATTTCCCGCTGCTGACAGGTGTGAAAGGCGAGGTGTTGATTCGCGGAGGATTGGCCCTCGTGGAATCCAATCTCACCGTGGGACTCTGTCGCGGTATTGTCTTTGCCCTGGAACGGGCAGGTTTCCCTTCCGCGGCAGCCAGTGTTACACATGAAATGCGCGGGCGATTCAAGAAACGATTTACCGGTCTGCCGAGGAATACCGACGAGACCGCCGCCGATAAGGCTGTATCGAACCTGCGATACAAATCGTTGCGCGGCAAGAGACCCAAGATTGCCGCGAAATTGCAACGACTCCTTGCACGATGCAAAAAATACCGGAAACCCGGATCGGTTATTCGCCGCCTGGAGCGGATCGTCGAACAGCATGCCTGGCTGCAAGTGCCTGTGGACGAAGAGCGGTGGCGTCTGCGTGATTCCCTTGTGGCCCTTTTGAGCAACGCATACCTGGCCCAGGGCGACACGGTGAAATACCAGGTTCTGAAATCGAAAATGTACGAGGAATACGTCCTCTTCAAGGATAGAGAGCTCCTCTTTAGCTTACAACGGAAATGACGCGGTTTGGGCAAGGCGGGAACGCATTCGTGGAACGTCCCGATGTGGTTGTAGTCATGTCAGGTGCCGCTTTTTCATCGTCTTTTAATTCATGCGAGGAATACACATGAAACATGTCGGTATTATTCTTTTTCTTATCACCTGGAGCGGAGTGGCCGGCGGCCAGGTTCAAACAGGCCCGGATACAGCACCGGGAATCGTTCTTGTGAAAGTAACACCGGCTGTCGCGGAACGCGGCGGCCCGGCCTACGATGTGTCGATTTCTTCCGTGCTCCGGGAGTTGGGGGTCTCTGAAATGGAATCCATCCTGGTGGAACGATGGAGTGTTGCCCGCACGCCGGACATTCTCGGTAAAGCAGGAAACCTGTCCGAGATTATCCGGAAGGAGAAGGAAGTTGCTCGCATCTTCCGTCTTCAATACAACGCGCCGGTCCCGCCTGTTGAAGCAGCGGCGAGATTTTCCGTGCTCCCGGGAGTGGAGTATGCCGAACCGCTGTACCTCTGCTACCCGACGGAGATGATGTTTGCGCCGAACGATTCGCTCTTCTCCAAACAGGCGTTTCTCCAGACCATTCAAGCCGAACAGGCCTGGGACATTACGAAAGGCGATTCGACCATCGTTATCGGTGTGGCGGACACAGGCATCGATTGGTCGCATCCCGACCTTGAGCCGAAAATTTGGATCAACCCGGGCGAGTGGGGAAACAACGGAGAATTGCGCGACAACGGGAAGGACGACGACGGGAACGGCCTTGTGGACGACTGGCACGGGTGGGATTTCGCCGGACCGGACAACAAAACGCCGGACAACGATACGCGTGGAGGAGGCTCGCACGGGACCAAGGTGGCGGGCCTGGTTGCGGCGGCCACCAACAACCGTATCGGTGTTGCATCCATCGGTTACAGGTGCAAGATCCTTCCCATGAAGATCGGGGCCGATGGAGGCGGTGGACTGCAATTCGGGTACCAGGCGATGCAGTACGCCGTGTTCATGGGATGCAAGGTGTTCAACGCGAGTTGGGGGACGCTGAATTACAGCAAGGCCGCGGAAGACGTCGTTAACCTTGTTACTTCTCGCGGGATGCTGGTGGTCGGAGGCGGAGGGAACCACGGCAAACCGACACCGTTCTACCCGGCGGCGTTTTCGTCCGCGCTGGGCGTGGGTATGACGAACGCGAAAGACATTATCAGCGGAGCGTCCGGGTACGGTCCTCCTATCGATGTCATGTCGCCGGGTTCCGGCGCGCTCTCCACGTCGGTGAACGGCCAGTACGGTACGTTTGGAGGAACATCCGCGGCGGCTCCCATCGTCTCCGGTCTGGCCGGACTGGTAATCAGCAGGTTCCCATCCTTCTCTCCCATGCAGGTCAGGCAGCGCATCAGGGTTACTGCCGATAACATCGACGACAAGAATCCGAAGAAAGCGAAATTCGCCGGTTACGGCCGGATCAATGCCTTTCGCGCGGTCGGAAGCGAGCGACTGCCGTCCGTACGGATCGAGAGCGTGGCATTCAACGACCCGGGAAACGACGGGCAGTTCTATCCGGGGGAAGAGGTCGAGGTGATGGTCGTTTTGAAGAACTACCTGGCTGCGACCTCTGGACCGGTCGAACTGACACTGGAAGCTGCGACCGGTTCTTCCGCTGTCACGATCGGAACGGCCACGACGACGGTTCCGGCCCTGGCTCCAAACACCGTGCGTTCCGCAAACGCGCCCATGACGTTTACCGTCCAGCCTTCACAGCAGTTCGACAGGGAGGTCATCTTCCGCGTCCTGATGAAGAGTGGATCCTACGAAGATCATGATTTCTTTACCGCTTTCGTGAACCCGTCGTACCAAACGCTCGGCAACGGCAAATTGACACTGACCGTTCCGGCGGATGGATCACTGGGGCATCCGGATTATCCAGCCAACAAGCTCGGTGTCGGCTTGCGATACGGCGGCGCCGACCTGTACTTGTGGATGGGGGCGCTCATGATCGGAACAGACTCCAGGCACGTAGTGTCCGCCGCACGGCACAGCGTGGATTTCTTCCGGAGGGAAAAGGATTTCGCCATCGTCAAGGCGACGAAAATGATCAAACCGGGCGCGCGCGCGGCGGCGGAGACGTGGTGCGTCTTCAAGGATTCCCGCGCGGATTCAACACGGAGACTCGGTGTAACGGTCGATCTTCGTGGATACGATTTTACGAACTACGGTCTCCAGGAAGTGCTGCTTACTCGCTACCGGGTGGTGAACACCGGAGAGTCGGCCTTTGCCGGTATGCGGATCGGTCTTTTCATGGATGCGGGCGGCGCGACGTATGTAATACGGCGGGTCGATTTCGATGAAACACGGCTTCTCGGAACGGTCTCCGGCGGCGGATTTCCGCTGTTCGGTTCGTTCGTCATCGACAGCTTGCCGCGGTCGGCTCCCGGCGGACCGAATTTCTTCGCCATCAACAACGATCCCACGGGTGCAGGTACGCCGTTCGGCACGTACGATGGGTTCACGCAAGCGGAGAAGTGGCGCTCTCTCTCTGATAAGAAGGGCAGAACATACATCGGACCGGGGAACGTCGCCTACATTATTTCCAGTCGCGCCTTCGATCTCGAGCCCGGTGACACGGCGGAAGTCGTGTTCGGACACGTGGCGGGATTTACGCTGGGCTCGGTGCAGGGCAAGGTGGATAAGGCGGTGGACATCTGGAACGGCAACGTGTCCACGTCGGTTGATCGTCCCGGCATTGCGGGGTTTGGTCTCGATGCGAACTATCCGAACCCCTTCCGCGACGTAACGACCATTTCGTTTCGGACACCCGTGGAGAGTCGCGTGCGATTGCGTGTCTTCAACACGTTGGGAGAAGAAGTGTACGCTTGTTCATTCCCCGACCTTTCGCGGGGAAGGCATCAATTTGTCTTCAACAGGGGAAGTCTGCCGGCAGGCGTGTACATGGTGTCGCTGGAAACAAGGGCGGGCAGGTTGACCCGGAGCATGGTAATCGCGCGGTAGGAGACCAGCCAAGAGCAGCGGCCGGACCTCAGTTGAAATTCAGGGCATCCAGCCATTCATCGAGGTCCACCATTTGCTTTTTCTCGAAATCATAAAACGTCCGGCGCATGAGGTCGGCCAGGTTGATGCGATATTCGAGGAGCGCTTCCAGGGCGTTGAGTTGTGCGTTGGTCAGGCGATCCTGGGCCTGTGTCAGTTCATTGCTCGTGACGTTTCCCACGCGAAACCGGGCAAGGGTGATGTCGTAGGCCCTGCGCGCAACGTCCTTCGCCTTGTTGAGCACTTCCACCCGGTCCGCCGCGGACTCGACTTTTCGAACGAGCTCGGTTATCTCCTGTTCAATCGTCAAATCTTCTTGTTCGGCATAGTACCGCGCCTGCCGCAGGCGTGCTTCGGCTCCTTCGACTTCGCGGGCATGGCGCCCCCAATCGAGGATGGGAACAGTCAAGGTGAAAACCACGGAACTAATGTTCCTGGTGTCCCTGAACAGGAGATCGAATTCCGGATCGGTCTTGGAGAGGCCGTACGTCGCGGTCAGGTCTCCTCGGATGGTACGTCGTGCCTCCACTTCGTCCAGGGTCATGCGGCTGCGCTCGATATCGTAGAGAGCGCGTTTCAGCTCGACGCGGTTTTTCTTGCCCATCTCAACGGCGAGTTTCGTATCGATGCTGACGCGCTTGAACGTCGTGTCTTCGAGGACGGGATGCAGCTGCTCGTTGAGCGGGAGACCGATCAGGAGGTTGAAGCCGCTTTCCTGCAAGCGCACATCGGATTCAGAAGTAAAGAGATCGTTGCGGGCCTGCGCCAGGTCGACTTGTAGTTGCAAGGCGTCCACCTCCGCGATGAGACCCGCCTTGTACTGGTTGAGCGCCGTTCGGTACGATTCCTCCTGTTGCTTGACGCGCTCGCGCTGTATTTCCAGGCGTTTCCGGGCGCTATACAGTTTGTAGAACGAATTCGTCACGTTGAAGATGATATCGAGAACGGTTCTGCCGTTTTCGAGAAGGGCCTGGTCGTAGTCCAGTTCCGCTCGTCTCAGCGAAATCTTCTGTGTGTTGGGAACGAACAGGGGCTGTTTGAGACGGAGAGCGAAATTCGTGTAATAATCGGAAAAATCGTTCGCCCCGCTGATCTGGTTCCGTTTGTAGAGCAGCCCCGAAAACGAAATCGTGCTGTTCGTCCAGAGGACGGGCTGCGAAATGGTCAGGTTGGCCTCGTACTGCGTGCGCTGGATGGAGAAATACTCGGTAATGCCGGTAATCGGGTTGAACTGGGGCGAGAGGGTACTGGTGTAACTGGGAACGTTCAAGTTCAAATCGATCGACGACAGCAAGCTCAGTCGCGCGGCTTCCGCCGAAGCGCGGGACATCCGCAATTGTTCCTTGGCCGACCTGGCGGCGTAGCTCTGTTCCAGGGCGATGGAGAGGGCTTCGCTCAGACTCAGTTTTCGCTGCGCGGTAACGTTCTGGCCGGGCAGAGCTGTCATTATGATGAGTGCGGCGAGGAAGAGGATATTCCTCGTTTGCGTGAATGGTTTGACGAGCATGTTTTTCACGTGTGGAACCTCTGGCAACCGTAGATGGGACATGTGAACGGCTTAGGTGTTGGACGAAGCAGGAGCGGGGGATGTTTCCCCGTACGACCGGGTCTTTTCATGGCAGGAATTCCGCGACCAATCAATGTGTCAGCCTGTTACGTGTCGCATGTCCGGTTTCGCGTATCGGTTTCATAGCGGAAAGTTAGCATTCTGAAGTATGATGAAAAAGAACATCCCCGGAATCTGTTTGAAACGATTGCAAGCGATCTCAAGCGGAAGCACGAGGATACGGGAGAAATTCGGAATGCTCGGTACTGGGTTCTGAGATTATGTAATAGGGAAACTTCTAAAAAACACGGTTCAAACATTGTCATTGCGAATCCGCCGCAGGCGGATGACGCAATCGTGTCTAAATTCGCAGATTGCTTCGGGCATCGCCCCCGCAATGACCGGTTTTTAGAAGTACCCACTGGTAAGAGGCTATAGGGTCGACGGTCTGTTTGATTCAATCCCGGTTTGTTTTGTAATCCATGTTTTATAGTTACTTTTGAAAAGCATGAATATTGGGGAAAAACCTACCGGATTAGACTCTTACTTTCAGCATACCAAACATATCTCATTCAACATCTTATCATGAAAAACAAGAATTCGAATCACCGTGTTGATTTTGCCTTGCGTATTGCGGGTGAAGGCGGTGAAGGAGTTATTAGCAGTGGAGAGCTGTTCGCGCAGGCTGCTGCGCGTACCGAGTACCACGTCTTCTCCTATATTACATACCCGGCGGAAATCCGTGGAGGATTTTCCATGATACAGGTACGGGTTCGAAACCGCGAAATATTTTCCATGGGAAGCAGCGTTGATTACCTCGTCGTGTTCAACCAGCAGGCGTATGACAGGACGATCGACAATCTGCACAAAGGGGGAATGCTCATCTACGATCCCGATACCGTTCAGATCACGGAAGACTCCGAATACGTGTACTACCCGATTCCGCTGACCGCGCTGGCCAACGAGGCGACAGGTTCCAATCTCGGAAAAAACGTCGTGGCTCTCGGCGCCCTTGGCAACCTGTTCGATGTTGACAAGCAAATCCTCGAGGGACTTATTCGCGACCGGTTCAAACACAAGGGCGCTGATGTCGTCGAGAAGAATATGAAAGCGGTTCGTTCCGGTTACAAGGCGGGCGCGAAAAATGGTTGGGAGCAGCGGTTCCACCTCGGGACAAAATCGGTGAGCAAGGCGCAGTACATGTTCATCTCGGGTAACGAGGCGGTGGCGCTGGGTGCCCTCGCGGCAGGCTGTCGTTTCGTAGCCGGGTACCCCATCACTCCTGCCACGCCGATCTTTGAAACACTCATCAAGCTGATGCCCAAGGTGGGCGGCAAGGCTATCCAGATGGAAGATGAAATCGCTTCAATCTCCGCCATCATCGGTGCGTCGTTTGCCGGTGAAAAAGCCATGACACCGACCTCGGGTCCGGGTCTGCAGTTGATGGGCGAGCAGTTGAACCTTGCTTCCATGCTGGAGCTTCCCATTGTCATTGTCAACGTGCAACGGGGCGGACCCAGCACCGGTCTGCCGACCAAGACGGAGCAGTCCGATTTGAAGTTTTCCATCTACGGGACGGCTGGGGAGTCGCCTCGCGTAATCCTGGCGCCGACGTCCGTCGAGGATTGTTTCTACCAGACGATCCGCGCATTCAACCTTGCCGAACGTTTCCAGATGCCGGTGATCGTGCTTACCGATCAATCAATCGGCTTTCGCAAGGAAACAGTGCGCATTCCCGACTTCAGCAAGATCAAATTCGTTGATGAGTCGATTCCCACGGAGAAAATCAGCATTCCCAGTCCTGACGAAGTGGAAATCGCTTACCGGATTATTGCCGATGGTGAACTGGATCGATACAAACGTTTCGAAATAACCGCGGACGGCATCTCGCCCATGACTCTT